>JAFXLH010000070.1 GCA_017531315.1 Bacillota bacterium | reverse complement strand
CTAAGCTGAGCAATTTCTTTATGAATGCCAATTTCTTCCAGCTGTTTGGCATCGCCCTGCTGCTGCTGGCAGCGGGTGTGCTGATGCTGTACCTTGGCATCTACCGCAAGGCCGAGCCGCAGCTGGGCAGCATCGGCACTACGCAAGGCAACAGCGTCAGCATCGGCCTGCCTGCCGTGGTGGATGCGGTGAAGAAATCTGCCAAGGACGTGGAAGGCGTAAAGGATGTGCAGACTGAGGTGAAGGTGAAGAACGACGCGCTGCAGGTGCGCCTCACCGTCTCTCAGATGCCGGATGTGGCCGTCCCCGTGCCGGAACTGGCCGCCAAGGTGCAGGATGCCGTACGCCAGCAGCTGGAACAGCAGATCGGCGTAAAAGTGGACAAGGTAGAAGTAATGTTCAGCGACCTGGGCAGATAAGTGCGCTGAAGCGATACTACGACAAGTGTAATTTTTGATTAAGAAGAGGCTGCTATGACGAGAAGAACCGCAAGAGAAACCGCCCTGCAGATGCTGTTTCAGCTCACCGTGGGGGAAAATGACTGGGAAATGGCCGAGCTGTGGCAGAAAGAAAGCGCAGAAGTCAACGGCGAGAGCGATGACAATGCGATGTTCATCGCCGCGCTGGTAAAGGGCGCTTTCGATCAGATCTGCGAAGATGATAAGCTGATCGCTGCCCATGCCAGCGGCTGGGATATCGACCGCCTTTCCGAAGTGGACAAGGCTATTTTGCGTCTGGCCGTATTTGAAATGAAAAGCGGCGTCACCCCGCCCCCGGTCGTGATCAACGAAGCGGTGGAACTGGCAAAGGTCTTTGCCAGCGATGATTCTCCGGCCTTTATCAATGCCGTGCTGGATAGCATCCGCAAAGAGCTGAATGCCGCGGCTGAGGAGCAACAACAATGATTTTAGGCATAGATACTTCCTGCTACACTACATCTGTGGCAGTGGTGGAAAATGACAGCCGCCCGGTCCTGGACCTGAGGCGGCTTTTGCCTGTAGAGCCGGGCAAATGCGGTCTGCGCCAGTCCGAGGCGCTGTTCTGCCACATCAAGGCGCTGCCGGAGCTGATAGAGGAAGCGCTGGCGGGCGTGCGCGAGCGCGGCGGCCGCATCGATGCGGTCTGCGTATCGGCAGCTCCCCGCCCGGTAGAGGGCTCGTATATGCCGGTCTTTTTGGCCGGGCAGCAGCTGGCCCGCGGCATCGCGGCGGCGCTGAATGTGCCGCTTTTTGCCACCAGCCATCAGGAGGGGCATATCGCGGCGGCGCTGTGGTCGCGCGAGCTGCAGCTGCAGCAGGAGCATATCGCCGTGCATCTTTCCGGCGGCACCAGCGAGCTGTTGGCGGTGCAGGCGCGTGATGGCGGCTATGAGGTGCGCCTGATCGGCGGCGCGGATCTGGCGGCGGGGCAGTTCATCGACCGCGTGGGCGTGGCGCTGGGGCTGCAGTTCCCGGCCGGGGCGGCGCTGGATCAGCTGGCGGCGGAATGTCCGCAGCCGGATTTGCTGCTCACCCCCTCGGTGCGCGGCACGGCCATCTCCTTTTCCGGCCCGGTATCGGCGGCGCAGCGCGCTATCGAGGCGGGGCATGACCGCGCCGAGGTGGCGGCGGCGACCATGCGCTGCGTGGCAGCCAGCCTGCAGAAGGCGCTCACCAATGCGGTGGCAGCAGGCGAAGGAGGGGCAGACCCCGTGATCGTGCTGGCCGGCGGCGTGGCAGGCAGCCAGCGCCTAAGAGAATTCTTCCGCAAAAAGCCGGTGCGCGGCGCGAAAGTCTATTTCGCCGATCCGCGCTATTCCGGCGATAATGCGATGGGCGTAGCCCTAATCGGATTGAAAAAATACGGCGCACGCCGTTATCTGGCAGAACAATAAGGACGACGCAGATGAAGCTAAAGGCCTATCCCGTTTCGGCGGTGAACAGCTACATAAGTCAGTATCTGGCCGAAGACGCCTTCCTCGATTCGATCATGGTGATGGGCGAGGTGAGCGGCTTTAAGCGCGCGGCCTCCGGGCATCTCTACTTTCAGCTGGCTGAGGGCGGCTGCACGCTGCGCTGCGTCATCTTCCGCGGCAAGGCGCAGCTGATCCGCCATCCGCTGGCCGACGGTCAGCAGGTGATGGTGGCGGGCCGCCTCACCGTGTACGAAAAAGACGGCAGCTGCCAGCTCTATGGCGAGACGGTGCTGCCGGTGGGCGAGGGGGCGGAAAAGCAGCAGCTGGAGCAGCTGCGCGAGAAGCTGGCCGCCGAGGGGCTCTTTGAGGCGGCGCGGAAAAAGCCGCTGCCCCGTCTGCCGCTCAGCATCGGCGTTATTACCTCGGCCGAGGGCGCGGCGTGGGCAGATATTCAGCGCGTGGCCTATGCGCGCTGGCCGCAGCTGCGGCTCACGCTCTACCCCAGCTCGGTGCAGGGCGCAGCAGCGCCGCTGGAGCTGGTGCAGGCTATCGCCAAGGCGGATGCGGGCGGGCACGATGTGCTGATCTGCGGTCGCGGCGGCGGTGCGGCGGCGGACCTGTCGGCCTTCAATGTGGAAACTGTGGTGCGCGCGGTGGCGGCGGCGAAAACGCCGCTGATCAGCGCTGTGGGACATGAGATAGATTTTTCGCTGTGCGACTTGGCGGCAGATATGCGCGCCGCCACGCCCAGCCATGCCGCCGAACTGGCTGTGCCGGTGAAGGCGGAGATAGAAGCGGAGCTGGCCCGCGCCAAGGCAGACCTTGCGGAGGCGCTGCAAGGCGCCATCGGCGCGTATCGGCAGCAGGTTGGCTTGCAGCAGCAGCGCTTGCAGCAGGCTTTCCCGCGTGAAATTACTGCCAAGCGGCAGCATTTAGCGCAGGCGGCGGCACAGCTGGAGCTGCTCTCGCCGCTAAAGACGCTGGCGCGCGGCTATGCGCTGGCAGAGAAGGGCGGCGTGCTGCTTACGGATGCGGCAGAGGTAGCGCCGGGTGAGCGCATCGGCGTGCGGCTGGCCAAGGGGCGGCTGGCGTGCTGTGTGGAAGGCAAGGAGGATGAGTAATGGCAGCGGCAATGAGTTATGAAGCGATCATGGCGGAGCTTACCGCCCTTACAGCGCGCATGGAACGCGGCGATTTACCGCTGGCGCAGCTGCTCGATGAATACAATCGCGGCGTAGAGCTGATAAAAAAGGCAGAAAAGCTGCTGGATAAGGCAGAAAAGAAGCTGCCGCAGACGGAGGATAAAGCATGAACGACCTGATGAGCTATCTGGATACGGTCAGCGCGGAGACGGAACGCGCGCTGGATAAGGCGCTGCCTGCAGAAACGGGCATGGCAGAGCGCCTCTTCGCGGCGATGCGCTACAGCTGCTTTTCCGGCGGCAAGCGCCTGCGCCCCGGCCTCTTTGCCGCCACGCTGGAGCTGTTTGGCAGAGAATTAGCTGATTACAGCTGCTTTGCGGCGGGGCTGGAGATGATACACACCTATTCGCTGATCCACGACGACCTGCCGGCGATGGATGATGACGATTTGCGCCGCGGCCGTCCCTCCTGCCACAAGGCTTACGACGAGGCTACCGCTATCTTAGCCGGCGATGCGCTGCTCACCCATGCCTTCTGCCAGTTCTGCCGCGTGGATGCGGCGGCGGAGGCCAAGCTTGCCGCCATCGATACGGTGGCCTATGCGGCGGGCATCGGCGGCATGGTATCCGGCCAGATGGCGGATATGCAGGGCGAGGAGCAGAATATCCCCCATACCATGGAGCGGCTGGAATACATCCACCGCAATAAGACCGGCATGCTCTTCGAGGCGAGCGTCCTGAGCGCGGCCATCCTCTGCGGCGCGACGGCGGAGCAGCAGGCGCTGCTGCGCGATTTCTGCCTGCAGCTGGGCATGGCCTTCCAGATCAGCGACGATATCCGCGACGCGGTGAAAGAGGCCGCCGAGCTGGGCAAAGCGCCGGGCAGCGACGAGCGCAACGGCAAGCTGACCTATGTGACTCTCTTGGGCGAAGCGGAAGCGCGTCTGCGCCTGCAGCAGGCCGGTGACGCCGCCTTTGCCCTGCTGGAAAAGGTAGATTTTGGCAATACGGCGCGTCTGGCTCAGTTTGTGTCGTTTTGCTTGGAGCGCGTGTAAGCGGTGTAGCTGGCGCTAAAGAAAATATGTACCCGATATGGCGCTGCCGCATTTTCGCGGCGGCGCTTTTTTCTGCGTTTGCCCAGCTTGCGGCGCATCTGGCTCTGCAAAAGATGCGCGAATTTGCGTTTGCCCGCCGCCACGCTTAGCCTTTGTTTGCGGCATAAAAGTGCTAAGATAAGCATAAGGAAGCCGCCCGCACCGGGAGAATGGTGTGGGCGGCGGAGCAGGGGAATGGCGTATGGGGTACAAGAGATGCACAGCTTGCGGCGGCTACTGCTGGCTGCCGGGGCGTATCGGCGGCTACTGCCCGCATTGCGCGGCAGAGCTTACGGATTGCGGCCGCCCGGCACCGGTGGTGCAGCTGAAGGATTACATAAAGCGCAGAGAGCCGGGGACGGCAGCGGGGCAGCTGCCGCAAGCGGAACGTATGCGGCAAATATAGCTACACCGGGGTCGGCGGGGATGACAGCCCTGCCGGCCTTTAATATTTTGGGCGAGATATTGTTTGCAATCCTGTGTAGGGGACGGGTTCCCCGTCCCGCCGTGGTTGCCGCGTACGCGGGCGGGCGAGCAATGCTCGCCCCTACGAAGCTGCGGGCGGCGGGGATTTGCTGTCACCGGCAGATGGGGCGCGGTGGCGGGCGTGGCTACGCAGAGAAAAAGCGGCAGCTGTTTAGCTGCCGCTTTTGCATTACATATCAAATATCAGATCAATAGGGAGCGGTGCAGAGGTCGTTGCGAATCCAGCCGGTGGTACCGTCGGAAAGCTTGACATTGTACCAGTTGTTGCTGGTGCCGAGGTAGGTGAGTACATCGTCCTTCACCACGCTGCCCACGATATTGGCAGAGGTGCTGGCAGTGGCACGGATGTTGACGGAAGCGCCGGTTACTTTCACGCGGGTGGGGTCGTCATCGTTGCCGCCGCCTACAGGCGGGTTGTCATTGCCGCCGGTGATGTCGCCGCCGCCCACATCAGTATTGCCTTGCAACACTTCTACCTGGGCGCGCAGTTCGTCCACCTCGGTCTGCAGGCCGGCCAGACGTTCGCCGACCAGCGCTTCTACATAGCTCTGAGATACCAGCGGATCATCAGCAGAACCGGGTACTTCGTAGGCTGCTTCCACAACCTGACCCAACACAAAACCTAAAGCCAAAAAGACGATCGCCGCGACGATCAGAACAGTTACTCCGCCTTTACTCATAGCATTACACTCCTTATTTTTAAGTTTAATTATCAGCTATTCTTGCAGTGATGCTGCAGCAGCCCGTGCCCTTCGCCGCGCAATACGCCGATCGCATCGGCAAAAGCGAAGGTAGAGACCGTGAGCAGTATCAGTACCAGCATCGATTGTGCGCTGGTCAGTACCGCCATCAGAATGGCGCAGGCGCCCATCATCGCGCTAAGCGCGTAGATGACCAGCACCGTTTGCTTGTGCGAAAATCCAAAAGACAGCAGGCGATGATGCAGATGCCCCTTATCCGCCTCGAAAATCGGTTTTTTGAGGAACATGCGGCGGATGATGGCAAAGCAGGTATCAAACAGCGGGATGCCCATGATGATCAGCGGGATGAAGATGGAGATCACCGTGGCGCCCTTGGATAGACCCATGATGCCGAGGCTGCCTAAAGTGAAGCCTAAAAACAGCGAGCCGCAGTCTCCCATAAACGTCTTGGCCGGGTGGAAGTTGAAGCGCAGAAAGCCCACACAGGCGGCTGCCAGCACCGCAGCCAGCGCGGCCGTTACCACTTCTCCCTGTGCCACGCACACCACGGCGGTGGTGCAGGCGGCGATGGCAGAGATGCCGCCGGAGAGGCCATCCAGCCCGTCCACCAGGTTCACGGCATTGGACATACCGGCCAGCCACAGCACGGTGATGGGGATGCCCAGCCAGCTGAGGTGGATCACGCCGCCGGTGAAGGGATTGGTGATGAAGCGGACGCAGCTGCCGCCGCTGATCAGCACCAGCGCAGCGATCACCTGCACGATCAGCTTAGCCTTCGGCGAGACGCCGCGCATATCGTCGATGAGGCCGATCAGCATCACCAGCGTGCAGGCTATCAGCAGGGCTGCGACTTTTCGCGTATAGAAGCCGGTAGCCATCACGCCTACCACGAAGGCGAGGTAGATGGCGATGCCGCCCATACGCGGTATCGGGGCTTTATGAACTTTGCGGGCATTGGGATTATCGACTATATTCAGCTTTTTCGCTATGGCGATGGCCATCGGCGTCATGATCAGCGCCGTCACCAGCGCCAATACGACGGCTGTAATCGTCATATCAACGCTCCTTTATTTATATGTAAAAAGAGATTGTGCAAAAAAGAGATAAAATGCAGACTTATATCCTACCCTATATTGTTACATTTACAGCACGATTTGTCAAGAATTGAAATGAACAGGATATAGGCGGGGAAATCAGGATTCTTTGACCAGTTTGCCGCAGATATGCTCCGGCGTTAGCGTCAGCAGCAGCGTTTCAGCGGCGAAGTTTTCGATCTCGGATGCGATATAGGCTTCGTCATCGGTGAACTTGTGGCAAAGACGGGTGGCGATATCGATAATTTGCTCCATATCGTCGATGACCAGCATACGGCCGAAGACGATCACGCTTTTTACCAGCAGCGCCCAGTCGCCTTCCTGCTGCGTGCCCTGGTCATATACGCAGAACGAGACCTTGTCGTGCTGCTGCAGCGCATCGAGGCGGTGGCCGCCAT
>JAFXLH010000069.1 GCA_017531315.1 Bacillota bacterium | reverse complement strand
CCTGCTGCTCTTCTGATCGGGATATGATGAAAGCCCCTGCATAAAGCAGGGGCTTTTTCTATAATCGTAGCCACAGCGTGCCCCCAGCGCAGTGCAGCTCTTAAGAGCAAGCCCGCCGCTCCTCCCCCTTGGCTCCCCCTCTGGGGGAGTTGTCACCGCAGGTGACTGAGAGGGTATGGGGGGCGGGCGGCGCACCCACTCAGAGCCAGTAGGGCGGGGGCTTGTCCCCCGCCGTAAGGTAGCTGGCTGCTGAGAGTTACAGGCGGCGGGAGCAAGCCCCCGCCCATATAATTGGCGCGCAGCGACAATTTCGATGTTTCTTTCCTTGCGGCGAAGCCGTTGGATAAGAAAGAAACATCACAATTGGCCCCCTTTAGCAAAGGGGGCCTTTCAATCACATCCCTGCCCTCTTCCCTTCCCTCGTCAAACATGCTAAAATATAACTATCACAGCCCGTGTGTGCGATAGGCAAAGGAGGCAACTACGATATGAAAAAATTTCTCATCCTGATGCTGGCGCTGGTACTCATCCTCGGTCTTGCCGCCTGCGGCGAAAAAGAAGCGCCGCAGTTCGATATCCCTACCCTGCAGGCGCAGAGTGAAGCCGTGATCGAGGCGCTGCTCGCCGGGGACTATACCACCGTGACCGGCTACTTCGACGCCACCATGAGCAAGCAGCTCTCCGCTGAGGCGCTGGGGCAGACCTGGAGCACCGTCACCGCCACCTGCGGTGAGTACCGCAGCACCACCTGGGGCGATGAGGGCGCGGTGCAGGGCTATTATCAGCTGCGCCCGCTGCTGGAATACGAGCATAACACCGCGCAGGTAGCGCTGACCTGGAACGCCGACGGCCAGCTGGCCGGGCTCTACACCAGCCTGCGCGGCAATATCAAGCCGGTGGAAGATACGGATGTGCCCGCCGATGCGCCCTACACCGAAGAGACGGTGTACGTGGGCAGCTATGATCTGGAGGGCAAGCTGACCCTGCCCAAGGGCGTGGAGCAGCCGCCGGTGGTCATTCTCATCCACGGCAGCGGCGCTTCCGATATGGATGAGCGCATTTTCGACAACAAGCCCTTCGCCGATATCGCGGCGGGGCTGGCCGAGCGCGGCATCGCCAGCCTGCGCTACAATAAGCGCACCTATGCCCACCCCGAGCTCTTCGCCGATGCGCTCTCGATGAACATCGAGGCGGAAACGCTGGATGACGCCGAGGCCGCCATCGGCATGCTGCTGGCGGATCAGCGCTTCGGCGGCGTATATGTGCTGGGGCATTCCTTGGGCGGTATGCTGGTGCCGTATCTCGGCGCGGAAAACCCCGAGCTTAGCGGCATCATCAGCATGGCCGGCTCGCTGCGCAATCTGGCGGAGATCAGCTACGACCAGAACGTAGATCTGGTAGAGGCGATGTGGGACACGCTCCCGGCGGATCAGCAGCAGCTCATCACGCAGCAGCTGGCGGCATTGGCGCTGCAGCGCGATGCGGCGATGGCGCTCACCGCGGATGATGGCGGCACCTATATCGGCATCCCCGCCGCCTACTGGGTGAGCCTGAACCGCGTGGACGGCAGCGACTACCTCGCGGAGCTTGCCGTGCCGCTGCTGGTGCTGCAGGGCAGCGCGGATTTTCAGGTTTACGCGGATGTGGACTACCCGCTGTGGCAGGCCGAGCTGGATGCGGCCGAATTCACCCGCTACCAGATGAAGCTCTACGACGGCCTGAACCACCCCTTCATGCCGAGCAAGGGCTACACCGATACCAGCGAATACATGGCGGCAGACCACGTAGACCCCACCGTGATAGCCGACATCGCCGATTGGATATTAAGCGAAGATAAGTGAGATAAAGCCCCCCGCCCATGCGGGGGGTTTTGCTTTTCCCAGCTAGGGCGCGTGCCAAGAAGCTTTGCTTGCGCTTATCGGCGCGGTTTGCTACACTGGTTTCAAGAGGTGATACTATGCAGGATATCTGCAAAAATATCAAGCTGCTGCGGATGCGGCAGGGACTGACGCAGGATGCGCTGGCAGAGGCGCTATATGTGACGCGGCAGAGCATCAGCAACTGGGAAAACGGCGTTTCGCGCCCGGATGTGGAGATGCTGCTCAAGCTGGCGGCGGCCCTAAGCGTGGATGCAAACACGGTGCTCTACGGCCCGCCGGAGCTGATAGCGCAGCAAAAGGCGCAGCGGCGCTGGCTGCTGCGCGCAGGCGTCTTCGCCGCGGCGGTGGCGGGGTATGCGCTGCTATACCCGTGGGCGCTGCAGGTGCAGGCGCGCTACTCTTTGCTGTGGGCGTATCTGCTGCGGGTGGGCGCGCTGCCGCTGCTGTGGTTCGGCGGCGGTCTGCTGCTGATGCAGGCGCTGCAGCTGTGGGCGGGCTTGCAGCCGCTCGGTCTGCTCCGCGCGCGCCGCGCCGTCAATGCGCTGCTGCTGCTCATCGCCGCGCTGATAGTGCCGATGCTGCTCTTCTACCTGATCGGCACGCTGCAGGCGCTGGGCAAAAGCAGCGTCTCGCTCAGCTTCCCCAGCATCCCGCTCTACACCCCGGCAGCGGTGGCCGCCTTCGCCGCAGCCTTCCATATGCCATATTTAGGCGGATTGCTGGCCATCGCCCGCTGGCTGACCGGCGGCAGGGATGATGGCGATGCGGCGAAAACAGCGTAGCCGCTGCCCTCTCCTCCCCCACCCCCTCGGTGACAGCAACCCCCCGCAGATGACCAAGCCTTCCCTTCAAGGGGGAAGGCTTTTTCTTGCCACATCCGCCGCGTGCCCGGGCGGGCGAGCAATGCTCGCCCCTACGAAGACCTGAGCTACAACGCCCGTAGGGGCGGCCAATGGCCGCCCGCCCCATTGCATCGTGCCCGACCCTCTCAGTCGGCTGCGCCGCCAGCTCCCCCAGAGGGGGAGCCAAGGGG
>JAFXLH010000068.1 GCA_017531315.1 Bacillota bacterium | reverse complement strand
CCCCTATATGCAGTGCGTGGGCAAGCTCACTATTGGCGGCAAAACGCTGCGCCTGGAAGGTGAGGGCTGCTTCGAACGCATCTACGGCGAAGTGATGCTGCAGACCGAGCTGGCTCATAGCGAACGCATTTTGCTCTCGCTGGATGACGGACCGCAGCTGTATGTCACTTATCTGCCGCAGAAAGGCGACTATCAGGCCTATTATCTGCCCAAAACCGGCCCGGCCCGTCTGGCCCGTGGTCTGGTGCTGGAGGTAAAAGAACGCGCTGCGGTCGAAGCCTGGCGCTTCGGCAGCGAATATCGCCTGGCCCTGCCCGGCCTGCCGCAGGATAGCTATATTCTGCGCAGCCTCGATACTATCAGCTATGATTATCCCTTCAGCATGATGTTTGCCGGGGTTTATGATGCGGAAGATAAACTGGTCGGCCACGCCTATGGCGAGCTGATGCCGGCTGCCCGCACCACTATGGAGGCTCTGACCCGCAAGCAGCGCCGCGTGCTGGAAAAATACCCGCTGTAATTTGACTTTTGTTAGCAAATGCGGTATAATTAACTATTGCCAGCAAGAAGCTGGCCTTCGGCGCAGCAGCGCTTTTACTACCGCTTATTTCTTATGTATGCCATGAAGGTATACGGCTCTCCACGCAGGAGGTCGTATACCTTTTTTGTATTTAGGAGGATATGATGAAAAAACTTATCTCGGTATTACTGCTTTTGGTATTTCTGCTGGCCGGCTGCGGTGGCGAAACCGCGCCGCAAAACACATTGATTTACGGCAGCGGCGATTATACGCGCATCAACCCGGCCATGGATGAGCACGGCGAGATCAATCTGCTGCTGTTCAACGGGCTCACCGCCCACGACGGCGCTAATGCCGTAGTACCCGCTCTGGCAGAGAGCTGGGTTTATGATGAGCAAAGCTGCAGCTACACCTTCTATCTGCGCGATGATGTGACCTGGCATGACGGCGCGCCTTTTACTGCAGCTGATGTAAAGTTCACCATTGAAGCCATAATGAACCCCGATAACGGCTCGGAAAATGCAGCCAATTTTGAGGGCGTTACTGCAATTGATATTATCGATGAACATACGGTCTGCTTCCATCTTGAGGCGCCTAATGTGGCTTTTCTCGATTATATGACCATCGCTATTTTGCCGCAGCATTTGCTGTCCGGCAAAGACATGCAAAGCGATGCCTTCTTCCAGGCGCCCATCGGCACCGGCCCGTACAAGCTTGCCGAGTGGCAGCCCGGTCAGTACATCCGGCTCATCCGCAACGATGATTACTTCCTCGGTGCGGCCAATATCGAGCAGGTGGTGTTTAAGATCGTTACCGACGATAATGCCAAGGCGCTGCAGCTGCGCAGCAAAGAGCTGCATCTGGCGCAGCTCCCGGCCAAAATCGCAGTAAGCTTTGCCGATAGCAGCGACTTTTCGCTTTACCGTATGCAGACCGCCGATTATCGCGGCATCCTCTTCAACTTCTGGAATGAGTACTGGCAGCTAAACCGCGATCTGATCCCCGCCGTCTGCTATGCGCTGGACAGGCAGGCCATCGTTGATGCGGTGCTGCTGGGGCAGGGCATGGTCGCCTACAGCCCGCTGCAGCGTAATATCTATAATAACCCCGATGTGGAGCATTATGACTATGACCCCGCCACAGCCCGCGCCGTGCTGGAAGACGCCGGCTGTGAGCTGGGTGCAGATGGTTACTATTACCGCGATGGCGCCAAGATCGGCTTCATCATCAATGCCCCTGCCGGCGATCAGACGCGCATCGATATGGCGCAGATTGCGGCGCAGCAGCTGCAGCAGGTGGGCATCGATGTTACCGTAGAGATCCCGTCCAGCGTGGATTGGGGCAGCCAGATGGCCTACCTGATCGGCTGGGGCAGCCCCTTTGACGCCGATGACCACACTTACAAGGTATTTGGCACCGATAAAGGCGCCAATTATTCCGGATACAGCAATGCTGCGGTAGATCAATATCTGCAGCAGGCACGCTCTACGGCCGATACAGAGGCCCGCGCTGCCGCCTATGCCGCATTTCAGCAGGAGCTGGCGGCCGACCCGGCCTATGCTTTCATCTGCTACATCGACGCCAACTACGTGGCAGCCGAGAACATCAGCGGCATCACTGCCGATACGGTACTGGGCCATCACGGCGTAGGCATTTTCTGGAATATTTGCGATTGGACTATTGAGTAAGAGGTATTTATGCAGCCGTTGCTGGAAGTGAAAAACTTAAAAGTTACATACGATTCTGCTTCCGGCCCGGTGCAGGCGGTGCGCGACGTTTCGCTTCAGCTGCAGCGCGGCGAAGTGCTGGCGCTGGTAGGGGAGAGCGGCAGCGGCAAAAGTGCGCTGACTAAGTCCGTGATGCGCCTGCTGCCGCCTTCTGCCGCGGTAGAGGGCGAAGTGCTGCTGAATGGCACCGATGTGCTGCATATGCCCGAGCGCCACTTGCGCGAACTGCGCGGCAAAGCTATGAGCATGATCTTTCAGGATCCGCTGGAGGTGCTGAATCCGGTGCTGACCGTGCGCCGCCAAATCGCGGAAGCGGTACGCCTGCACGATCCGCAGGCCGACACCGAACAGCGGGTGCGGGAGCTGCTGCGGCTGGTAGAGATTGCCGACGTAGAGCGCTGTGCCGCCAGTCTGCCGCATCAGCTTTCCGGCGGGATGCGCCAGCGTGTGGTGCTGGCTATCGCCCTTGCCGCGCAGCCGCAGCTGCTTATCGCCGATGAACCTACTACCTCGCTGGATGTGACGGTGCAGGCACAGATACTCGATCTGCTGAAAAGCCTGCAAGAGCGGCTGAACATGGCGACCCTGCTGATCAGCCACGACCTATCCGTGGTGGCACGCCTGGCCGACCGCGTGGCGGTGATGTATGCCGGCAAAATCGTGGAGATCGGCACGGCAGAGGAGATATTCTATCAGCCGGCTCATCCCTATACCTGGGCTCTGCTGCGCTCGCTGCCCGGCTTCAGTGCTGATGAGGAAGAACTGTACGCTCTGCCCGGTATACCGCCCACGCTGATCGATCCTCCTGCCGGTGATGCTTTTGCCCCGCGCAACGAGTATGCGCTGGCCATCGACTATGAGCAGATGCCGCCGTTTTTCCGATTGAGCGAAACGCATTTTGCCGCCACCTGGCTGCAGGATGCCCGCGCTCCGCGCATTACTCCGCCTCTGCAAAGGAGGTGCGGTGAATGAGTGAAGCTTTGCTTAGCATACGTGATGTGCATTATACGCACCGCCTTAGCGGCGGCGTCAGCGTGCCTGCTTTGCGCGGCGTATCGCTGGAATTGCAGCCGGGAGAGATAGTGGGCATCGTGGGCGAAAGCGGCTGCGGCAAGTCTACGCTTGCACGCGCTGTAATGGGTCTTTTAGCCCCGCAAAAGGGCGAAATATGCTATAATGGCATAAATGTACATCATCCGCAAAACATGGCGGAAAAGCGCTGTTTGCAGCAGCAGCGGCAAATGATCTTCCAAAACGCCGCCTTAAGCCTCGATCCGCATTTTTCGGTAGAAGAGATCATCTGTGAACCCTTGCGTCTGGCGCAGCTTGCACCGCAGCAGGGCAGTTATAGAGAAGAGGCCGCCTATTGGCTGCAGCAGGTGGGGCTGGATGCGCTGTTTTTATCGCGCCGCCCGCAGCAGCTTTCCGGCGGTCAGGCACAGCGTGTGGCCATCGCCCGTGCCTTGGCGGCCCGCCCGCGGCTGCTGGTGGCTGATGAGCCCATCGCTGCGCTGGATGTATCGCTGCAGGCACAAATTGTCAATCTGCTGCGCCGTCTGCAGCGGGAACAGGGCTTCGGTATGCTGTTCATCGCGCATGATCTGGCGATGGTGCGCCATCTGTGTCACCGTGTGGCGGTCATCTATCAGGGCCGCTTGGTAGAAATTGCCCCTACTGCGGAGCTGTTCCGCGCACCGCGCCACGGCTACACCAAAGCGCTGCTTTCTGCCATGCCGCTGCCCGACCCGCGGCAGGAAAAGCAGCGCCAACCCCAGTATTACGAGCAGCCTGTGTCGGATGGCGGCGTGTGGCATCAGGCCTCACCGCAGCATTACTGGCTGGCCGAAGACGGGGAGGTGGGCGAATGAATCAGCGCATTTTTCAGTTAATTAAGCGCCTGCTTATCGTTATCGCGAGCATTCTGCTGCTTTCTGTCATCGTCTTCACCATGTCCCGCCTTGCTCCCGGCGATCCGCTTATCGCCTATTACGGCGAACAGGCGGAGAAGCTGAGCGTGGAAGAGCGCGAATGGGCGATGGAGCGCCTGGGGCTCAACGACCCGCTGCCGCAGCAATACGGCCGCTGGCTGAAGCAGGCGGCGCAGGGAGAACTGGGGCTGTCCTACAAATACAAGCAGCCGGTAATGCAGGTCATCAGCGCTCGCATGGGCAACAGCGTGCTGCTGGTCGGCAGTAGTTTTGTGCTTCTGTGCGTGCTGTCTTTGCTGCTGGGCTGCATCTGCGCCTGCTATGAAGATTCGCTTATCGATAAGCTGCTGCGACGCAGCGGCATCGTCTTCAGCTGTTTGCCGGAATTCTGGTTCTCGCTGCTGCTGATACTGCTCTTTTCCGTGCTGCTGCCGCTGTTCCCCAGCAGCGGGGCTCACTGCATCGGCCGCGCCGACAGCATCGCCGACCGTCTGCATCATCTGGTGTTGCCGCTTGCCGCGGTGCTGATCAGCCATGCTTGGTATTATGCCTATCTGGTGCGTAACAAACTGTGCGAAGAGGTGCGTGCCGAATATGTGCTGCTGGCCAAAGCGAAGGGGCTGTCGCGGCTGCGTATTTTGCTGTGGCACTGCCTGCCCAATGTACTGCCCGGCTATATCAGCCTGATGGTGCTGGCGCTGCCGCATATCCTTGGCGGCACTTATGTGGTGGAAGCGGTATTTTCTTATCCCGGTCTTGGTGCGCTGATATACGAAAGCGCCCGTTATCACGACTATAATCTGCTGATGGTGCTGAGCCTGTTCACCGGCGCTGTGGTCATTGCGGCCAATATGCTGGCACAGGCGCTGAATGAGCGCATTGACCCGCGCACCGCCGGCATCAATACGGAGGTGAGCTATTATGACTGATCCCCGTTTTGAGCTGGTAGGCGCCAAGCCACAGGCGGAAGCTGCACCGCAAAAGATGCGCCGCCACCGCCCGCCATATTCCACTGCCGTGCTATTGGCGCTGATCGTGCTGCCGTGCCTGCTGGCGGAAGTGGTGATGACCAGAGACCCCGCCTATATGGATCTGGCGCATTGTCTGGTGGCGCCGTGCCGCGAATTCATCTTCGGCACAGATAGCCTGGGACGAGATATCTTCTCCATGATCTGGTACGGCGGCCGCATTTCGCTTACCGTCGGCTTTCTTGCTACCGTTATTGCTACCGCATTGGCGATGATCATCGGCTCGCTTAGCGCACTTGCGCCGCGTTGGCTGGATGCGCTGCTGATGCATATCACCGATATCCTGCTCAGCGTGCCGTCGCTGCTACTGGTGCTGTTCTTGCAGGCCTTTTTCCGCCAAAACAGCGTATTTACCCTGAGCATAGTGCTGGGCATCACCGGTTGGATGGGCATGAGCCGTGTAGTACGCACCGAGGTGCTGCAACTGCGCGGCTGCGAATATATGGAGGCGGCGCGCCTGATGGGAGGCAGCTTCTTCTACCTGCTGCGCCGTCATTTGGCGCCGAACTTCATCCCCTCGCTGATGTTTATGGCGGTGATGCAGTTCCGCAGCGCCGTGATGGCAGAGGCGACCTTGAGCTTTATCGGGCTCGGCCTGCCGCTGGAGGTAGTCTCTTGGGGCAGTATGCTCTCGCTGGCGCAGCAGGCGCTGCTTACCGCATCGTGGTGGGTAGTTGTCATACCCGGTGCATTTTTGCTGGTAACATTAGTCTGCGTTACCAATATCGGCAATCATCTGCGAAAAGTTCATTCCCATGGAGAACGCAATTTGTAAATAGAGGTGTTTTATGCAGCTGCAAGAATTCTTTAAGCAAAACCCGCGCGTGGCGCTGGCCTTTTCCGGCGGCGTGGATTCTGCCTATCTGCTCTATGCCGCCCGGCAATACGGCGCGGATGTGACTGCCTATTATGTGAAGTCTGCCTTTCAGCCGCAGTTTGAGCTTGATGACGCCCGCAAGCTGGCCGAACAGCTGGAGGCGCGGATGAAAGTGCTGCCGCTGGATGTGCTGGCCGATGCGCAGATCGCCGCCAACCCTGCCGACCGCTGCTATCATTGCAAGCGGCGCATCATTGGTACTATCATGGCGGCGGCGCAGGCAGATGGCTATACGCTGCTGATCGACGGCACCAATGCTTCCGATGCGGCAGACGACCGCCCCGGTATGCGTGCGCTGCAGGAACTGCAGGTGCGTTCACCGCTGCGGGAGGCCGGGCTGACCAAGGATGCTATCCGCAAGCTCTCCCGCGAGGCCGGGCTGTTCACCTGGGACAAGCCTGCCTACGCCTGCCTCGCCACCCGTGTGGCACAGGGGCAGCAGATAGAAGCAGCGCTGCTTGAAAAAATAGAAGCTGCGGAAGATTATCTGATGCGCTGCGGTTTCCGCAATTTCCGCGTGCGTATCAGCGGTAAGGCGGCAAAATTGCAGCTGACTGCCGCGCAATGGCCGCTGCTGGCGGAAAAGCGGGGCGAGGTGCTTGGTGAGCTGAAACAGTATTTCGAGAGCATCGTGCTGGATCTGGAGGTGCGAGATGAGTAATAGCGTAAAAACCATTCTGGAACAGGTGCAGGCAGGGGAGATGAGCGTAGACGCCGCGCTGCTGCAGCTGAAAACCGAGCCTTTTGTCGATATCGGCTATGCCAAGGTGGATATGCACCGCAAGGTGCGCCAGGGCGTGG
>JAFXLH010000067.1 GCA_017531315.1 Bacillota bacterium | reverse complement strand
TCAATAAATTTTTGCAAAATTATGCATGCTTTTCAGCAATAATACATCAAAAAATAAACCCCCGACCGGAGTCGGGGGTTGGTATTACAGATAAGCTAAAACCGAAGCGCAGTATATGGGCCTATTTTTCCGGCCGCGCCTCAAGCGGCGAAGAATTTGGCGAAATATCCCTGCAGCCACAAAATCAGCAGAATCGCCGGCATGATGTAGCGAACATAGACATAGAGCGCACGGGGGAACTTAAGGCCGTTGCCGGCATTGACTTCTTCGAGGAAGTTTTCCCAGCCCCAGCCGCCGCGGGTGGTGCAGAACAGCACATAGACCAACGCGCCCAGCGGCTGCAGATTATTGCTGATGATGAAATCTTCCAGATCCATCAGGTTGCTGCCGGCACCCAGCGGGTGAATATGCGACAGCACATTGAAGCCGAGGATGCAGGGCAGCGCCAGCACGACCAGCAGCAGGCAGTTGATCAGGCAGGCCTTTTGGCGGCTCCAGCCAAAAGCATCCATGCAGCAGCAAATAATATTTTCGAATACCGCCACTACGGTAGAAAGGGCGGCAAAAATCATAAAGACGAAGAACAGCGCGCCCCAATACTGACCGCCCACCATGCCGTTGAAGACATTGGGCAGCGTCACGAAGAGCAGGCCCGGGCCGCCCGCCGGATCCAGACCGTAGGCAAAGCAGGCCGGGATGATGATGAGGCCGGCGGTAAACGCCACAAAGGTATCCAGAGAGGCAATGATTATCGATTCCTGCAGCAGGCTGCGGTCGCGGCTGATATAGCTGCCGAAAACCGCCATGCTGCCGATGCCCAGAGACAGGGTGAAGAAGGCCTGTCCCAGCGCCGCAAAGATCACTTCGCCGATGCCGCTATCCACCATACGCTGGAAATCCGGCACCAGATAATAGCGCAGACCTTCGCCCGCACCGGGCAGAGTGACGGTACGCGCCGCCAGCACCGAGATGATGAACAGCAGCGCCAGCATCATCACCTTGGTGATCTTTTCCACGCCCTTTTCCATGCCCAGCGAGCAGATGCCGAAGCCGAGCAGCGTGGTCAGCAGCATATAGATAAACATCAGCTGCGGATCGGCGGTCAACCCGCCAAAGGCTGCCCCGACCTCCGCCGGCGTCATACCGACGAAGAAGCCGCGCAGCATTCTGCCGCAATAGATGAACATCCAGCCGGTGACGGTGGTGTAGAACATCATCAGGATATAGTTGGCCGCCAGACCCATCCAGCCCCAGTAGCGCCACAGCGGCTTGTGCGGATTGAGACGGCGGAAGCTGCCAACAATGCTCTGGCGGCTGGCACGGCCCACGGCAAATTCCATCGTCATCACCGGCACGCCGAAGATGATGAGGAAGAGCAGATAAACGAGAATAAAGGCCGCCCCGCCGTATTCGCCCACGATGTAGGGGAAGCGCCAGACATTACCCAGGCCAATGGCGCAGCCGGCCGAGATCAAAATGAACCCCAAACGGGAAGAAAAGTTTTCTCTTTGCATAAGTATCTCCTTTTACCAGATTGCCTATATTCTACCATACCGCCGCTACAAAAAGCTACACTATTATACACACATACAACAAAAAAGTCCTGCCAAGGCAGAACTTGTGCATATTCAGCCGGTGATCAGGAATTGAGAGGCCTGCTCATCCACGGCCAGATCTTCGATTTGCATAGTGTCGAT
>JAFXLH010000066.1 GCA_017531315.1 Bacillota bacterium | reverse complement strand
TAAGGTCTTCTATGCCAAGTGGGAGGAAGATGCCAACGGCGATAATATTGCTGACGATAGTCAGGTGCTGGTTTACTTCGTATCTGCGGATGATGCCGAGGGTACGGTAAGCGGTACTACCTGCAAGGTTTATACTGCCGGCAATGTCAGTGTTGATTTGAGTGGTGTTACCGTCTCCGCCAAGTCCAATTATGTGTTTGATTACTGGAAGCTGGACGGCGCCAAGGCAGCTCTGCCCGGCAGCTTCAGCTTCGAAAACGGTAAATCCTACACCTTTACTGCCTACTGGGCGGTAGACAATTGGAGTGATGCGCGCGACAGCCTGAGCGGCGGTGATAACATTGCCGACTACAAGCAGGCGGTGGTACAGTTCGGCGCAGAGCCGGGCGGCAGCGTATCCGGCAAGACTACGCAGGTCTTCACGCTGAGCAAGGTCGGCAACAGCTATGCCGGTTATGTCCGCCCCGCAGCGGTCACCGTCAGCGCCGATAGCGGCTATGCTTTCCTCAACTGGGTACGCGGCGGCAGCGCAGCCGATCCCTATGCCGAAGGCGGCATCTGGATGCGCGGCGGCAGCACCGTGACTTACAACGCGCGCTTCTCCGCCGATAACAGCGGCGACGGCGTGCCGGATATCCGCCAGATCTTCGTCCACTTCCTCAGTGCGGATGAGGATGAAGGCACGGTCAGCGGCAGCGGCGCCGAGCAGGTCTTCCTGCTGCCGGATGGCGCGACCACCATGGATATCACCCCCAGCCTTGATGATGTAGATGTGGAAGGCGAGACCTACAGCAGAGATAATATCCGCTTCGAGTTCGACTACTGGACCATGGATGACGGCCGTACGGCGGTCGATCCGGAAGATACGCTCTACGGCATCGCCGGCAATACCACCATCATCTTCTGGGCGCATTTCGAAGAAGAGCTGATCGAGACCCGCGGCACGGTGGTGCTGACCAAGGTGGATGCGGATGACGAGGACACCGTCCTTTCCGGCGTGGTCTTCGAGCTCTACGATGATGACGATGACCTCATCGGCACCTATACCACCGATGAGGACGGCGAGATCAAGGTACGCCGTCTGGAAGAGGGCGACTACTACTTCGTAGAAGTTCGCCCGGCTGCCGGTTATCTGCTGAATGATGAGGAGCACGAGTTCAGCATCGAGCCCGCCGAGGTGACCAAACTGACGGTAGAAAACGTCCGCAGCTCCGTCCCCGCCGGCTTCAGCAATGAGCACTACGCCTACATCGTCGGCTACACCGACCGCACCGTACAGCCGGAAGCCAATATCACCCGCGCGGAAGTGGCTACCATCTTCTTCCGCCTGCTGGATGAGGAGACCCGCGACGAATACCTGACCCGCCGCAACGCATTCAGCGATGTAGCTGCGGATAAGTGGTACAACACCGCGGTTTCCACCATGGCTTCCATGGGCATTATCGTTGGCTATGAAGATGGCACTTTCCGCCCGGATGAGCAGATCACCCGCGCCGAATTTGCCGCCATTGCCGCCCGCTTTGATGACAGCGGTTACCGCGGCGAAGCATCCTTCACCGATATCTACGGCCACTGGGCCTATCGCGAGATCAATATCGCGGCGCATAACGGCTGGATCCTCGGCTACACCGATGGCACCTTCATGCCGGATCAGGCGATCACCCGCGCCGAAGCGATGGCGATGGTCAACCGCGTACTGCAGCGCATCCCGGAAAATACCTCTGACCTGCGCCGCGGCATGATCCAGTGGATCGACAATCAGGATACCGGCAAGTGGTACTACCTGACCGTTCAGGAAGCTACCAACAGCCACGAATATGCCTGCAAGAGCAACGGCTACGAATACTGGACCAAGTTGACCAGCCCGCCCGATTGGGCTGCTCTGGAGCAGTGATTTTAGCGCTCACGGCGCATCATGCAGCTGTAAAGCAAAACCCCCGCTGAAATTCAGCGGGGGTTTCTTTTTGCCTTGCGGCTATTCGCGGTTCAGGTAGAATACGCAGGCGATGGCGATGAATAGGCCCATCGCTATCCAGGGGAAGGCGGCGCTTAGAAAGTCGTGTACCATAGATGTGCTCCTTTTAGCTTGCTCCTTTGGGGAAAAGAATAAGGGCAGCGTAATGCTGCCCTTGGTTTGCTTATCAGCCGAGCTGTTCCATGATATGATCCGGGATATCGTAGTTGGCATATACGGCCTGAACATCGTCGTTGTCTTCCAGCGCGTCGATCAGCTTCATCAGCTTGGCGGCGGTTTCTACGTCGGTGATCTCTACGGTGTTATCCGGCTTCATGGTGATCTCGCCGCTCTTTACTTCGTAGCCGGCCTGTTCGATGGCGGTGCGTACTTCCAGCAGGACGGAGGGATCGGTGATGACTTCGGCGGTGGTGGTTTCTTCTTCTTCGTCGTATTCGCTGGTCATATCGTCAGCGCCGGCATCGAGGGCGACCATCATGAATTCGTCTTCGTCTTTGCCGGTGATATCGACGACGAGCTCGCCCTTGCGGGAGAACATCCAGCCTACGCAGCCGGTTTCGCCCAGGTTGCCGTTATTGCGGGAGAAGATATAGCGTACTTCGGAAGCGACGCGGTTGCGGTTATCGGTCATGATGGAGCAGAGAACTGCTACACCGCCGGCGCCGTAACCTTCGTAGGTGAATTCTTCGATGGCGGCGGCATCGGCGCTGCCGGAAGCCTTGTCGATGCAGCGGCGGATATTGTCGGCCGGCATATTGGCGGCTTTGGCCTTCTGGATGCACAGTTTGAGGCGGAAGTTGCCGTCGGGATCGGGACCGCCCTGACGTACCGCTACCTGCATTTCCTTGGCGATCTTGGTAAAGACCTTGCTGCGTTCGGAGTCGATGGCGGATTTTTTGCGTTTAATAGTTGCCCATTTGGAATGTCCGGACATAATAAAACCTCCTGATGACGGTTATTGTTAACAACATAAGCGATGCGGCTTTTTCATATATATGCCTGTGGCAGAAAAACCTGCACCACAGTAAATTGTAACAGAGAATGGGCCGATAGTCAAAAGTTTTTCACATATTATTAGATATTTATTTGAGGATTGATGCGGAATTTGGGAACTTTTGGGGAGAAAAAGATGTCCTTATTAGCAAAGGGTAAATCTGCCCGGCACGGCAGGGGAGGGCGCGCTCTGCGTCTGCTGCTGCTTATCGCCGCCTTGCTCTCGCTGCTGCTGTATATCGATGCGCGGGGCTGGCCGGTGGCGGCTGCGATGGCGCAGCATCAGCTGCATGCCACGGCGCAGAACCAACTGCAGCAGGCCGCCGCAGAGGTGATAGCCGCCCATGCCGAATACCGCGATTACCGCGATCTGGTCTACATAGAGCAGGGGGAGGACGGGCAGGTGCTGCTGCTGATGCCGGACACGCTGACCCTGAACCTGCTGATGGCGGATGTGGTCAGCGCGGCGCAGACGCGGCTGGATGCGCTGCACCGGCAGACGGTGCGTATTCCCTTCGGCGCATTTGGCGGGCTGCGGCTGCTGCAGGGTATGGGGCCGCAGGTGCCGGTGGCGCTGATCGGCGGCGGCGTGGTGGAAGCGGAGGTGGCGGATGCGCTTACTTCCGTGGGCATCAACCAGAGCCGCCACAGCATACAGCTGCACCTCACCGCGCATTTGCAGCTGCTCTCGCCGCTTACGGACGAGGCGGTAGAGGTGAAAAGCACGCTGCTGCTGGCGGAGAGCGTGATCGTCGGCCCGGTGCCGCAGGTGTACTTAGGCACGGGCGGCGGCTTATTGGGCGCAGGCGGCGGGCCGTGAGATAAACCTGCCAATAAGTGGAATTATGTTGCTAAGCAGATACATCTTGTGCTATACTGATATGTGGTAAAAATGCTGCTGTTCGGCAGGCGCTTTTGGCGCTGCCGTGTAATAATTGCGAGAAACGTAAAGGCGTTTTCAGGAGGTAAAAATGGTCAAGCTGTTCCAGCGAAACAAGAAAAAAGCGGCCCCGGCCGAAGCCACCGGCAGCGTGCGTGCGCCGCGCCGCCCGCGTAAAAAGAAGAAAGGCGGTCTGTTTACCCGCATCCTGCTCGGCCTCATCTTATTGGGGCTGCTGGCCTCTGTAGCGGCGGGCGTAGTGGTGCTCTCCTGGGTCAGCGGCATCGCCAAAGACCTGCCGGAAGTTACCGCCGAAGATCTGGTACCGGCGCAGACCAGCTTCATCTACGATATGGACGGTGAGCTGATTGGCAAGGTCAACAGCGGCGAAAACCGCACCATCGTGGAGCTGGATTATATGTCCGACTACCTGAAGGACGGCTATGTAGCCACCGAAGACGTCCGCTTCTATAAGCATAACGGCGTGGACGTGATCGGCGTAGGCCGCGCTATCTGGATCGACGCCATCGCCTCGCTCAAAGCCGGCGAGCTGAAATTCGTTCAGGGTGCATCCACCATCACCATGCAGCTGGTGCGCAACGCTATTTTGGAAGATAACACCAAAAAGATGGAACGTAAGGTCACCGAAGCCCTGCTGGCGATGCGCTTTGAAAAGGACTACGACAAAGACGAAATTCTCGAACTGTATCTGAACGAGATCTATCTGGCGCCCGGCACCTACGGTGTGGAAGCCGCCGCCGATTACTACTTTGGCACCAATGCCAAGGATATCAGCCTCTCGCAGGCGGCGCTGCTGGTGGGCATCACCCGCAACCCCGGCACCTATTCCCCCTACAAGTACCCGGAAAAGGCGCTGAATGTACGCAATACCGTACTGAACAACCTGCATAAGTACGACCCCAAGACCTATACCAAGGCCATCATCGACGAAGCCAAGGCTGAGCCGCTGGGCCTGCTGGAAACTCCCAATGCCGCCAACAGCGGTGCG
>JAFXLH010000065.1 GCA_017531315.1 Bacillota bacterium | reverse complement strand
CAGGACTTGAACCTGCGACCTCCGGGTTATGAGCCCGACGAGCTGCCAGCTGCTCTACTCCGCGATATGGTGGAGGGAGGTGGATTCGAACCACCGAAGGCGGTGCCAACAGATTTACAGTCTGCTCCCTTTGGCCACTCGGGAATCCCTCCATATGTGCGTCTTGCGCCTTGCGTGTGGGTGGAGCCGACGATGGGACTCGAACCCGCAACCTGCTGATTACAAATCAGCTGCTCTGCCATTGAGCTACGTCGGCGCGGCTGACGACAAAAGTTATTATAACAGGAGTGCGATGGTTTGTCAATGCCTCCGGGTAAAATATTTCTTTATACCGCTATATGATTTGCAAAAGAAAACTATTGCCGAGAGGGAGTGCGGGTGGTAAAATAGGGTAGATATTGTAGAATTTGGGCTTGAGTCCCAAGGGAAAGGTCGGGTAAGCTGCCTTATGATGGAAAGCTTTATTTTCAGCGTAAATGCCGTTTTGCCGGTATTTTTGCTGGTTGCGCTGGGCTTTTTGCTGCGCCTGCGCGGTATTATTGATAAGACGTTTATCAAAACTGCCAACAAATTGCTGTTCAATGTCTTCTTCTTCTGCCGTCTGTTTGATGAGATCTGGCACAGCGATCTGCGTCAGGATTTTGATGTGGATCTGATCATTGCCGGTGTTTTCGGTACTATTTTCTGCTTTGTGGTAATGCGCCTGATCGTACCGCGCTTCCTGCCCTCGGTGCCGGTTTATACCTCGTTCATCCAGGGCGCCTTCCGCGGCAACTTCCTGCTGCTGGGCCTGGTCATCGTGGAAAATATCAGCGGTGATGCCGGTCTGATCAAGGCGGCGATGATGATGCCGTTTACCGTGCCGCTGTACAATATCCTCTCGGTATTGCTGCTGGCAGAAAACAACAAGCAGGCCGGCTGGATGGGTACGTTCAAAAAGATCGCTACCAACCCGCTGATCCTTGCTTCCATCTTTGGTGTTATCGCTTCGCTGGTGGGTCTGCAGCTGCCGGCGGTGCTGTATAAGCCGATTCAGCAGATGGGCGGCATTGCCTCCCCGCTGGCGATGATCATCCTCGGCGCCAATATCACCTTCGACAAGGGTCTGGCCGGCTTCAAGCTGGCGATGATCGGCACTTCCATCAAGCTGGTCTTCCAGCCGCTGATCATGTGCGCCATCTTCATCGTCCTCGGCTTCCGCGGCCCGGCGCTTTCCGTACTGCTGGTCATGTTTGGTGCTCCCTCCGCGGTCAGCTCCTTCCCCATGGCGGCGGCGATGGGCGCCGATGCCGATCTGGCGGCGCAGCTGGTGGTACTGACCACGGCGCTGTCGCTGCTCTCCCTGTTCGGCTTCATCTTCGTCTTCAAAGTGATGGCGTTTATCTGATAAGTACATAATTAAAGGCTGTGCCGATGGCACAGCCTTTTTTGTCGTGGTTCAGTTGGCTTCCGGCAGGGCTTCTGCGGCGGATTCGCTCTCTTTGAGGCGATCCAGCACCATACGGTAGCCGCCGCTGCCGCGGAACAGGCAGTTTTTGACGCGGGAGATGGTGGCGGTGGAAGCGCCGGTAGCGGCGATGATATCGCTGTAACGCTCGGAATCGTCGAGCATCTTGGCTACTGAGATGCGCTGCGCCAATGACTGGGTCTCATTATAGGTGAGCAGGTCGGTGAGCAGGGCTTCTACCTCTTCTACGGTTTCCAGCTGCAGCAGCGCCTGCATCAGCAGTTGAACTTCCTTTTCTCCGGCATGACCGCTGTTGGGCATAGTTTTGTCCTCCTTGTGTGATATATTGTTCGGCTATGCGTGCAGCATCGAGCCGAGAAAAGCCTTGAGTCGTTCGCTTTGGGGGTTTTCGAATATCTGTTGCGGCGGGCCCTGCTCGACGATCTCGCCGTTATCCATAAAGATAACGCGATCCGCCACCTCGCGGGCGAAGCCCATTTCGTGGGTGACGATGAGCATAGTCATTTTGCGCCGGGCGAGGTCGCGCATGACGTTTAATACTTCGCCGGTGATCTCGGGGTCCAGCGCCGAGGTGGGCTCGTCGAAGAGCATCACCTTGGGGTCCATGGCGAGGCCGCGGGCGATAGCTACGCGCTGCTTCTGGCCGCCGGAGATCTGCGCCGGGTAGGAGTCTGCCTTGGTGGCGAGGCCGACCATCGCCAGCAGTTCTTTGGCGCGGGCGGTGGCGGCGTCTTTGGCGGTCTTTTTGACGTGGATGGGGGCGTAGCTGATGTTTTCCAGACAGGTGAGGTGAGGGAAGAGGTTGAAATGCTGGAAGATCATGCCGGTATTGCTGCAGATCTGGCGGATCTTGGCATCCGGCGCGTATTTCACCTCTCCGGCTATCGTTTCCGCCAGCAGCTCATCATTGACCACGATGCGGCCGGTGCTGAT
>JAFXLH010000064.1 GCA_017531315.1 Bacillota bacterium | reverse complement strand
TCCAAAGAGATGAAGAACAAGCAGCAGCGCCCCGCCATCGTTCCCGATGTGCCGGAGCTAGCCGCCTATGACAAAGTCTACCTCGGCTTCCCCATCTGGTGGTATGTCGCGCCCACTATCGTCAATACCTTCCTTGAAGCGGCAGCGTGGAGTGGCCAGCAGCTGGTGCTGTTTGCCACCGCCGGCAGCAGCGACTTCGGCAAAACGGCCGAGGAACTGGCCGTCAGCCTGCCCGAAGATGTAGCTATCAGCGAAAGCCTGGTCTTAAAGCGCAAAGCCGCCCCCACCAAGCTCATCGAATGGGCCATGGCGCAGTAGTAATATGATGCATCAGTAAAACAAAAAGCACTACAGCTAAGCTGTAGTGCTTTTCTTATGCGTATATCAGACGTTGAAGCGGAAGTTGATGATGTCGCCGTCCTGTACGGCGTATTCCTTGCCCTCGAGGCGGAAGCAGCCTTTTTCGCGGGCGGCGGCCATGGAGCCGTGCTGCTTCAGGTCGGCGAAGGCTACCGTTTCGGCGCGGATGAAGCCGCGTTCGATATCGGAGTGGATCTTGCCGGCGGCCTGCTTGGCAGGCAGACCCTTGCGGATGGTCCAGGCGCGGACTTCGTCTTCGCCGGCGGTGAGGAAGGAGATGAGACCGAGCTGAGTGTAGACGGCCTTGGCCATACGGCTGACGCCGCTTTCGCTGATGCCCAGCTCTTCCATGAACATCGCCTTTTCTTCTTCGTCGAGATGGCTGATCTCTTCTTCGATCTTGGCAGAGCAGACCAGCACTTCATAGCCCTGTTCGGCGCAATAGGCTTCCACATCGGCCTTGCCGGGGTAGTCGCCGTCCGCATACTGATTTTCGTCCACATTGATGACGATCAGCATCGGCTTATTGGTGAGGAAGGTGATATGCTTTAAGGCTTCGCGTTCTTCTTCGTTCAGCTCCAGCAGCTTCAGCGGCTTTTCGCCCTCGAGGAAGTCGCGGCAGCGCATCAGCAGGCCTTCTTCCAGCGGATTTTCCATCTTCTTTTTGCTGCCGCCGCTGATGCGTTCCAGGCGGGTCTCGATCAGCTGCAGATCGGCAAAGATCAGTTCCATATTGATGGTCTCGATATCGCGCAGGATATCGATGCTGCCGTCCGGATGCAGCACTTCGTCATTATTGAAGGCACGGACGATCTGCGCCAGCGCATCGGCGTCGCGCACGGCGGCCAAAAAGTCATTGCCGCCCTTGCCCTGATAAGCGCCCTTTACCAGGCCGGGGACGTCGATGATCTCCAGCTGGGCATAAGTAGTCTTCTTGGGGTGGAACATCTCGGTCAGATAGTCCAGACGTTCATCCGGCACATAGGCGTGGCCGTCATTGGCCGTAGTCTTGCCGCTGCCCCAGGCGCTGGTTTCCGCCTGAGAGCCGGTCAGCAGATTGAAAAAGGTGGTCTTGCCGCTGGTGGGCAAGCCGATAATACCGCAGGAAAGAGCCATGCAGCACCTCCGAATTTGTAAATAATTGTAGTTATCAATTACTTATTATATCTTAAATTCCGCCGCTAAACAACTATTATTTTGCACTAAATGCGCCGCTAAAAAGCAGCATCATGGCTAAAGGTACTTGCCAAATCACCGCGGTAAATTGTATAATGATATGAAACTGTTTTGCGGTTTTATTTGGCTGAGATTAATAAGAGGACAGATATGGCAGATTATATTGCAGATAAATTGAGCTTTTTCACCTTTGGCTGGCTGGGTAGCATCACCGTCTGTGACGTGGTGCTGTTTGCGCTGCTGGCGGTGGCGGTGCTCTATGGCTACGACCGCGGCGTGATCCGCGTCTGCGGCTCGGTAGGCTCGGTGTTCATCGGCTACTATGCCGCCCGCGTCTATTCCACCAAGGTGGCCGTCTACGTTTCCAACGAGTTTTCGCTGCTGCCCGCCGCCCCGCCGGAAGACAGCACGCTCTATGCGCTGTCCCTGCTCATCGATACCGATGCTGCGGTGAACCGCCTGGTGCAGATCGCCGCCTTCATCATCATTTTCTTTGTCACCATCTGGCTGGTGCGCGCTCTGGCCAAGCTGATCTCCGATACCGTGGAGCACGGCTTCATCGGCAAGCTCAACACCCTGCTGGGCATGGTGGCGGCCGCGCTGGTGCTCACCGCTGCGCTGATCGTGGTAGAAGCGGTGATCCTGCCCGCCTGCGTGCAGCTGGGCTTCGGCCAGTCGGCGCTGGACTTTTTGCATAGTTCCAATTATGTGCTGCCCTTTTTGTACGATATCCCGATGCCCCTGTAAATTCTGGGAGGTATTTTGATGAAAGATTTTATGGCTCGCATAGCTCTTCTGCCCAAAACGCAGCTGCTGATCATCGGCGCCGTGGCTGTTGCGCTGCTGCTGCTGGCCGTCTGGCTGCTGACGCGCGGCAATAAGCAGAAAGGCCAGGTGAAGAAGGCGATGGGCGCGCCCACCGTTTCTTCCGCCTTTGGCAACGGCGACAATGTGCGCCAGCAGATGGTGCCGGTATCCGTCGGTGCGGATCAGCTGTTCCTTTCCATTGCCGAGCGCATCCGCAGCAACGGCAATATCATCGACGAAGACACCCGCGAAAAGATCAGCCAGCTCGGTTCCGCAGCTCTGCCGGAACTGGTGGCCGCCTACCGCTATGCCGGCAGCGAACTGCGCGCCGAGCTGCGTAATATCGTGGCCGAAGAGGATCTGGTAGTGCGCTATTGCGAAAAGATCGGCCAGCCGGAGCATCCGGCAGCGCTGCTGGGCGACGCTTGGGAATGCTTTGGCAGCGAGCAGGCTCTGCCCGCTTTTGTGGAGCTGCTGGCCTCTCCCAGTGAAGAGGTGCAGCTGGTCGGCGTCAGCGTGCTTTCTTCGATTCAGGATACCCGCGTGCTCACGCATCTCGTTTCCGCGATGATGCAGCCGCAGCGCTATGTCCCGGCTCGCGTGGCCGAGGTCTTCGGCGCATACGGCAAGCCGGCGGCACGTCTGCTGGCTCAGCTGCTGCCGGAAGTACGCACGGATACGCAGCCCATTTTCCTCGCCACCCTCGCTTCCATCGATTGCGATTTCCCGCTCACTAACATTATCGGCTGCCTGAGCAGCGATGATGCGAAGGTGCGTACCGCCGCAGCCACCGTGCTTGGCGAAAGCGGCAAGGCGGAAGCGCTGGAACCGCTGCTTGGCGCGGCGGAAGATGAAGCCTGGCCGGTGCGTGCGGAAGCTGCGCGTGCCCTGGGCGTGCTGGGCGATGCCAGAGCCGCCGCGGTGCTGGGCAAGCTTAGCGAAGACCCGGACGGCTGGGTGGGCGCCAATGCGCGCGAAGCGCTGGGCAAACTGGGCAAACGGGGTGAGTATTGATGCTGACCGAAGCAGAAAAACGCGCACTCGCCGCCGGTGATGTGCTGCGCCTGAAAAAGCCGCATCCCTGCGGCAGCTACGACTGGACGGTGCTGCGCAGCGGCGCCGATTTTCGCCTGCGCTGCAACGGCTGCCAGCGTATGGTGACGCTGCCGCGTGCAGAGGTGGAGCGCCGCACCGTAAAAGTGGTAGACCACGTGGAGCTGGGCTTTTGATTGGCGAAAATTGGTACAAAACAGAGAAAAATTTAGCAAAAAAGTTGTCAAAAACCCTTGCAATGCAGGGGTTTTTATGTTAATATATACAAGTTGCTTTATGACCCTGCTCTGTGCTGGGGCACGGAGCCGTTAGTCCAAAGGGAGGAGGTGAAAGGATTGCGTAAATACGAAGCGATGTACATTATCAAACCTTCTTTTGAAGAAGATAAGTACCAGGAAATTATCGAAAAGTACACTGCGCTGATCCAGAACAATGGCGGTGAGGTTACCAAGGTAGATCCTTGGGGCAAGCGTCGTCTGGCTTATGAAATCGATAAGATTCGTGAAGGTTACTACGTTCTCGTCGAATTCAACGCCGATGTCGAACTGCCGGCAGAACTGGAAAGAAACTTCAGAATTGCCGATGAAATCATGCGCTACATGGTCGTCCGCGTTGGTGAATAAGGACTGATCGTAAAGGAGTTTCATTATGCTCAATCGTGTTGTGCTTATTGGCCGGTTGACCCGCGACCCGGAACTGCGTTATACCCAGAGCGGCGTGGCCGTGGTGAATTTCACCATCGCCGTAGACCGTCCCTACAAGAGCGCTTCCGGCGAAAGAGAAACCGATTTTATTGATATCGTAGTTTGGCGCCAGCTGGCCGAAAACTGCGAAAAATACCTGGCGAAGGGCAGACTGGTCGCCGTTGACGGCCGCCTGCAGATTCGCCGCTACGAAACCTCCGACGGTCAGAAGCGTAATGCGGCCGAAGTTGTGGCCGATGATGTACGTTTCCTCACTCCGCGCGAAGGTTCCTCGCCCTCCGGCATGCCGGCAGCTCCCGCTGCTGCGCCCGATTACTCCGGCTTCAGCCAGAGTCGCGGCGATGAAATGCTGGGCGATGATGATCTGCCTTTCTAAGAGGCAAAACGATTATTTAAGGAGGATCCGATCATGGCAGAAGAAAGACGTGAACGCGGCGAACGCGAATTCGGCGGTCGCGGCAATCGTCAGCGTCGTGGACGCAAGCGCGTATGCAGCTTCTGTGTTGATAAGGTAACGGAAATCGATTATAAGGATACCGCTAAACTGCGTAAATACGTAACTGAACGCGGCAAGATCCTGCCCCGTCGTATTTCCGGCAACTGCGCCAAACATCAGCGCAGCCTTACCGAAGCCATCAAGAGAGCCCGCATCGTGGCCTTGCTGCCCTACACCAACGAATAATATAGGTGTGATCACGCCCCTGCATTTGCAGGGGCGTTTTTATTTGCAGCGGGGCAGGGGAGCGGCTGTTATTCATCTGATACGCACCTATACAATAAATATGCAAAATAATAGTTCAAATTATTAAAATAACTGCCAATGACCACCAAAACAGCACAAAACATGCATAATTTGGGCAAAAAACACTTGACTTTGTGAAATCATGGGAATACAATCAAAGGAAATCAAACAGAATGGCTGTTTGTTTTAAAATTGTTTGGGAGGACATACCTATGAAAAAGTTTTTTGTTATCCTGATGGTCGTTGTTATGTCACTCGCTCTCGTTGCCTGCGGCGGCGAAAAGCAGACTGACGAACCCTCTACCGTTATCAAGATCGGTGGTACCGGCCCGCTGACCGGTGGCGCTGCCATTTACGGCAATGCTGCTGCCAATGGCGCCAAGATCGCCGTAGATGAGATCAACGCTCTCGGCGGCCTGCAGTTCGAACTGCGCTATGAAGACGATGCTCACGATGCCGAAAAAGCTGCCAACGCTTACAACCAGCTGAAAGACTGGGGCGCTCAGATTACTCTCGGCTCCGTAACCTCTGCTCCGGCTCAGGCTACCTCCGCCATGAACTATGCTGACGGCCTCTTCGCCATCACTCCTTCCGCTTCTTCCACCGCCGTTACCGAAGGCAAAAATAACGTCTTCCAGATGTGCTTCACCGACCCCGGCCAGGGCACCAAGTCTGCTGAATACATCAGCGAAAAAGGCCTTGCCACCAAGGTAGCCGTTATCTACAAGAACGACGACGTATATTCCACCGGTATCTATGAAACCTTCGTTGCCGAAGCTGCTAACCGCAACATGGAAGTAGTTTCCGTCACCACCTTCACCACCGAAACCCAGAACGACTTCAGCGTACAGATCGCCGATGCCAAGAACAACGGCGCTGACCTGGTCTTCCTGCCCATGTACTATGATGCCGCTTCTCTGATCCTGGCTCAGGCTGCTGCCGTTGGTTATGAACCCACCTTCTTCGGCGTAGACGGCATGGACGGCATTCTGGCTATGCCCGGCTTCGACACCAGCCTTGCTGAAGGTGTAATCCTGCTCACCTCTTTCTCTGCCGACGCTGAAGACGCCAAGTCCTTCGTTGACAAGTATGTTGCCGCCCACGGCGAAACCCCCAACCAGTTCGCTGCCGGCGCTTATGACGCTGTATACGCTCTCTACCAGGCCTGCACTGCTGCCGGCGTCACCCCGGATATGACCGCTCAGCAGATCAATGACCTGATGATCGCTCAGTTCACCACCATGAGCTTCGACGGCCTCACCGGTACCGATATTACCTGGGATGCCACCGGTGCCGTATCCAAGGCTCCGCGCGGTATGGTCATCGAAAACGGCGCTTATGTCGGTATGGACTGATTAGCCACACAAATAAGCTTACAAAGGGAACTGCCACACGGCAGTTCCCTTTTCTTTTTGTCTGTAACTTATTAATTGTGAAAAATTTTTCATATAATAGTAGACTTTTTTCAGTATTTAGTTGATTTTTGGCTCAAAAGCTGGCAAAATGGTACTATGTCTTTTTATAACTCTCTTTTGTGAGGTGTAAGTATGAATTTTCTCTCCAATATCATCAGCGGTATCAGTCTGGGCAGCGTATATGCCATTATCGCTCTTGGTTATACCATGGTTTACGGTATTGCCAAAATGCTCAACTTTGCCCACGGCGACGTTATCATGGTCGGCGGCTATGTCTGCTTCTTTGCCATGTTCAGCTTTGGCCTGCATCCCGTCATTGCCGTGCTGCTGGCCATCATTGCCTGCACGCTGCTGGGCATCACCATCGAGCGCATCGCCTACAAGCCGCTGCGCAGCGCACCTGCGCTGGCGGTACTGATTACTGCCATCGGCGTCAGCTACTTTTTGCAGAATGCCGCGCAGCTGCTGTGGACTTCCAGCCCCAAGGTCTTCAAATCCGTAGTGCCCAAGGGCTATATCAACCTGTTTGACGGCCAGCTGTCCATCGCTTATGTCACGCTGGTCACTATCGCTACCTGCATTGCCGTAATGGTGGCCCTGACCCTGTTTGTCAATACCACCAAAATGGGCAAAGCGATGCGCGCCTGCTCCGAAGACAAGATCGCCGCGCAGCTGATGGGTATCAATGTCAACAATACCATCTCGCTCACCTTTGCCATCGGTTCTGCCCTGGCTGCGGTAGCCGGCGTGCTGATGTGCTCCTCCTATCCGCTGCTGATGCCCACCACCGGCTCCCTGCCCGGCATCAAAGCCTTCACCGCTGCCGTATTCGGCGGCATCGGCTCCATCCCCGGCGCGCTGATCGGCGGCATCTTCCTCGGCATCATCGAAATCCTGGTCGGCGCTTACATTTCTACCGAATTGGCCACGCCCATCGTCTTCCTGATCCTGATCGTGGTACTGCTGGTCAAGCCCAACGGCTTGCTGGGCAAGAAGATCAACGAGAAAGTTTGAGGTGATGACGATGAAAAAATACTGGCAAAATCTTTCCAAAGCGACCAGAGAAAGCTTCATCACCTATGCTTTTGTGATCGCCGCTTATCTGCTCATCATGGCGCTCAGCTCCGCCGGCATGGTCTCCAACCTGATCCGCGGCCAGCTGGTCCCCATCTGCGCTTATGTGGTTATGGCTATCTCGCTCAACCTTACCGTCGGTGTGCTGGGTGAGCTGTCTTTGGGTCACGGCGGCTTTATGAGTATCGGCGCTTTCTCCGGCGCTATCATGGCCACCGTCCTCGCGCCCATCATTCCCAATAAGTTCCTGCTGATGCTGGTGGTATTCCTCTTCGCTGCCGCTATGGCCGCCATTGCCGGCGTGCTGGTCGGCGTACCGGTACTGCGCCTCAACGGCGACTACCTGGCCATCGTCACCCTGGCCTTCGGCGAGATCATCAAGGGCCTGATCAATACCATCTATGTCGGCCTCGACAGCAACGGCCTGCACTTTGCCTTCCTGAAGAAGATGCCGCTGGCAGAAGGCGGCCGCATGCTACTGCAGGGCCCGATGGGTCTGACCGGCATCCGTCCTATCTCCAACTTCACC
>JAFXLH010000063.1 GCA_017531315.1 Bacillota bacterium | reverse complement strand
TCACATGGATAAGCGCCTCAAAGCGCAGAAACAGGACTAAACGCAAAAGCCTACTGCATTAAGCAGTAGGCTTTTTTTACAGCACATTTTGCCAGCTGATGCGTTCATGCCGGTATACGTGGTCGATATGGTAGAGCAGCGCCGCCAGCTCCTGCCGGGCCGCGTCGGCGTCACGCAGCTGCAGCGCCGTTTCCAGATCGACGAAGGATATCTCGATATCGTGGCTGTCCTCGTGGTCGATGAGCAGCGGCCAGATGCGCTGCGGCTGCTGCCACAGCTGCTCGGCTTCGGCATAGAGGCGGTCGGCCTGCTCCCAGTCCGCGGCGAGCAGGGCCTGCTCCAGCTGCTGCAGCGGCGCCGATACGCGGTGGCAATCGCTGCTGATGGTGTGGAGAGAATAGGCGGAGATGCCCACGGTCAGCGCGCTGAGCAGGATGATCTTCAGCCAGGTCTTCACAATGCGCCACCTGCCTTATCCTTCTTTTGATAGTAAAACTGCCCGCTCTGGTCGATGCCGGCGATGAACAGCTCATCTTCATAGAGGTCGTGGCGGCGCAGCTGCCGGTTCAGCCATGCCATATCCTTGCCGCTGCGGCGCAGACCGCTGGCATTGATCCTGCCGTCGGTTATCAGCACCTCCGGCAGCTGTTCGGCCTTGGTTCGCAGCCGGATATCGCTCAGCTGCAGCGGCCGCTCGGCGGTCTTCGGCCAGACGCTGATGCTGCCATTGGTCTCTATCACCACTTCTTCCACGCTGTTCAGGTCGAAGTAGCCCTCGCCGCGCAGCAATTCCTGCAGATCGCTTAGGTTCAGCCGCAGCTCGCGCATCGTCTGTTCCTGCACTACGCCGCGGTGTATCAGCTCATCCGGCCGCCCGCAGAAGAGGCGGCGGAACAGCAGGCTGCGCATGCACAGGTAGGATATCAGCAGCTGCAGCGTGCCCAGCGCGGCTATCGGCACGAAGGAGCTGAGCAGCGGCTTGGTATTATCTTCCATCGCCACCGCCGCCATCTCGGATATGATCAGCAGCAGCACTAGCTCGAAGGGCTGCAACTGCCCCAGCTGCCGTTTGCCCATCGTATTCATCATGATCAGCGTCACAAAATACACCAGCACGGTGCGTATCAGTAAAACTGCCATAAGCTGCCTCCTTCATAATGCTATCCTGCCCGTTTGCCGATTTTTGATGCGCCATCAGGCAAAATTTGCCGCGATTAATCTGCCTGCTGCGGCAGAAAATAACGGCAAAAACAGCAAAGGTGCTTATCTATGAACGGCAAACCTCAGACCGATGCCCATTACGATCAACTGGTGCAGCGCTACACGCCGCCGCGCCCCATCGCCAAAAACTGCGCGCTGGCCTTCCTTAGCGGTGGCTTGCTCACGGCTGCGGCAGAAGCGCTGCGCCGCTGGCTGCTGGCGCGCGATATGGCCGAGGATGCGGCGGGCGGCGTGGTGGTGTTTGCCGTCATCGCGCTCACCTCGCTGCTGACCGGGCTGGGCGTCTACGACAGGCTGGGGCAGGTATGCGGCGCGGGGTTGGCGGTGCCGATCAGCGGCTTTGCCAATTCCATGACCTCGGCGGCGCTGGAGTTCAAGAGCGAGGGCCTGGTGCTGGGCACCGGCTGCAATGCCTTCCGGCTGGCGGGCGCGGTGATCGTATTTGGCATCGGCAGCGCCGGGCTGCTGGCTACGCTGGCGCTGATGCTGAATCTGGTATAGGAGGCGGGATATGGGCGTAACACAGGCAGGACGGCAGAGCTGGCTCTTCGAGCCGCGGCCGGGGCTGATCGGCATGGCGGCGGTGGCAGGCAAATCGGAAGCGGGCGGCCCGCTGGCATCCGGCTATGATAAAGTATACGAAGACTTCCGCATTGGCCAGAAGAGCTTCGAAAAGGCGGAGCAGCAGATGCTGCAGGATGCCTGCACGCTGGCACTGCAAAATGCCGAGCTGACGGCGGCGGATATCGACCTCTTCCTCGCGGGCGACCTGCTCAATCAGATCACCGTCAGCAACTTTACCGCGCGGAATCTGGGGATCCCGCATTTGGGCCTCTTCGCCGCCTGCTCCACCTCTACGCAGGGGCTGGCATTGGCGGGGCTGCTGGTGGCGAGCGGGGCCGCGCGGCGGGTACTGGCGGCCAGCGGCAGCCACACCTGCACCGCAGAGCGTCAGTTCCGCTACCCCAACGAGTACGGCTGCCAGAAGCCGCCGCATACCACCTCTACGGTGATGGCGGCGGGCGCGGGCGTGGTGGCGGCAGAGCCGGCGCCGATACAGCTGGCGGCGGCGACGGTGGGTCGCGTGGTGGATAAAAATATCACCGACCCCTTCAATATGGGCGCGGCGATGGCGGCTGCGGCGGCAGATACCATACTCACGCATCTGCACGATACCGGCCGCAGCCCGCAGGAGTACGACTTCATCATCACCGGCGACCTGGGGCAGGTGGGACGGGAAATCGCCTGGGAAGTGCTGCAGCAGCAGGGGTTCGTCTACGATAAGACGCGCTTCGTCGATTGCGGCTGCCTTATCTACGGCGGCGATAAGCGCTTTTTCAGCGGCGGCAGTGGCTGCGGCTGCGCGGCTTCGTCCTTCTACGGCTACTTCTGCCGCCGCCTGCGCGAGGGCAAGATGCGGCGCATCCTGCTGGCGGCCACCGGCGCGCTGCTTTCGCCTACTTCGCAGCAGCAAAAAGAGAGCATACCCGGCATCAGCCACGCGGTGACGGTGGAGCGGGTTTAGGAGGGGAGAGTATGAACGGAGAATTGGCGGCAGCGCTGCTTAAGTCCTTCGTAGTGGGCGGCTGCATTTGTGTGATCGGCCAGCTGCTCTTCGATGCGGCCAAGCTCACGCCGGCGCATACCATGAGCATACTGGTCACGGCCGGGGCGCTGCTGGGCGCATTTGGCATCTACGATAAGCTGGTCGATTTTGCCGGCGAAGGGGCGTCGCTGCCCATTGTCAGCTTTGGCAATACGCTGGTCACCTCGGCTATGGAGGGCGCGGCGGAAAGCGGCTTCTTCGGCATCTGGTCGCAGATGCTGGCCGATGTATCCACGGGCATCGCGGCGGCAGTCTTTTTCGCCTTCGCCACGGCGCTGATCTTCAAGCCGCACGGATAAGCTACGGGCACTCGCAAGAGTGCCTTTTTTGTGCCAATTCTCGCGGCCGGGCGACCTGCCTACTACCATTTTTCCTGCAGATATGATACAATATTCTAATAAAATGCAGGGGAGGGATAAGCGTGTACGCCGGTGTCATTATCAATCGTAAAGTGGAAGCGGTAGACCGGGTTTTTACCTACTCCGTGCCGCCGCAGCTGCAGGATAAGCTGCAGCCGGGCATGGCGGTGCGCCTGCCCTTCGGCAAGGAATATGTGGAGGGCGTGGTGGTGGAGCTACTGGATGCCGCACCGGAAGGTATGCGCCTGCGCCCCATCAGCAGCATCATCGGCGATGCGCCGCTGTTCCGGCCGGATCTGCTGCAGCTGTCCGCCTTTATCGCCGCGCGCTACCACTGCACCCGCGCCGCCGCCCTGCTGGCGATGCTGCCCGCCGGGCTGTCCTTAAGCGGCGTGCTGCCGAAGCTGAATACGCAGGAGGCGCTCTATGCGCTGCCCCTGCCGGAAGATACGGTGCTGACCAAGAAGCAGCAGGCACTCTACGATGCCGCTGCCGCCGCCCCGGGCATCAGCCGCGAGGCGCTACTGGCGGCCGGCTTCTCCGCGCCGATGCTGCGTACCCTGATCAAGCAGGGCTGCATCGAACAGCGTAGGGAAAAGGTAGAAGTGAACCGCCCCGCGCCCGCCCTTTCCGCCGCCGACCTTTCGCCCGCCCAGCAGCAGGTCTATGACGGCATTATTGCCGAGTGGCAGGGCCGCCGCCGTCCCTATTTGCTGCACGGTGTGACCGGCAGCGGCAAAACCGAGGTGTACCTGCGCCTGCTGGCAGAGGCCGCCGCGCGCGGCAAGCAGGGCATCGTGCTGGCGCCGGAGATCGCCCTCTCTGCCCAGCTGCAGCAGATGCTGCAGCGCCGCCTGCAGCTGCGTGTGGTGGTGCTGCACAGCGCCCTCACCGCCGCAGAACGCCGCCGCGTCTGGCAGGATATTGCCGCCGGCGAGGTGGATGTGGTGATCGGCGCCCGCTCGGCCGTATTTGCACCGCTCCCCGATTTGGGCATCATCATCATCGACGAAGAGCAGGAGAGCAGCTATAAGCAGGATAATGTACCGCGCTTCCACGCGCGCGAAGCTGCCATCGAGCGCTGTCGCCTGGCCGAAGCTCAGCTGGTGCTGGGCAGCGCCACACCTTCCGTGACCAGCTACCATGCCGCCGAAACAGGCAGCTTTGCCTACGGTGAGCTGAAGGAGCGCTACTACAATGCGCCGCCGCAGGAAGTGGATGTGGTGGATATGCGCCGCGAGCTGCGTGAGGGCAATCGCTCCATCTTCAGCCGCCTGCTGCAGGATGAGCTGATCGCTGCCTTTACCCGCGGGGAACAGAGCATGCTGCTGCTGAACCGCCGCGGCTATTTCAGTTTCTATTCCTGCCGCGATTGCGGTTCGGCCATCCTCTGCCCGCATTGCGCGGTGGCGATGGCCTATCATGCGGCAGGTGGTCAGCTCAAGTGCCATTGCTGCGGCCATACCACGCCGCTGCCGCCGGCCTGCCCCGGCTGCGGCAGCCTGCGTATCCGCCACTTCGGCGCCGGTACGCAGAAGGTGGAAGAAGAAGTGCGCCGCCTGCTGCCGGAAGCGCGGGTGGCTCGCCTCGATAGCGATGTGATGGAAAAGCGCGGCGCGCATGAGCAGATAGTGCGCCAGATGCGCGAGGGCAAGATAGATGTGCTGGTAGGCACGCAGATGATCGCCAAGGGCTTCGACTTTCCCCGCGTCACGCTGGCGGCGGTGGTGGCGGCAGATACGCTGCTCAACCTGCCCGATCATCTGGCGGCAGAGCGCACCTTTCAGCTGCTGACCCAGCTGTGCGGCCGTGCCGGGCGGCGTGATCTTTCCAGCCGCGCCATCATCCAGACGTATCAGCCGCAGGCCCTGCCTATCGTCGCAGCGGCCGCCGGCGATTATCGCCTCTTCTACCGCCACGAGCTGCGCCAGCGGCAGATGTACGCCTACCCGCCCTTTGCCCACCTGCTGCGTATCGTGCTCTCGGCCGAAAATCTGCCCGCCCTGCAGCTGGCGGCGCAGGCGGTGGCCGATCAGATAGAGGTGCAGCTGCTGCCGGGCATGGAGCTGCTCGGCCCCGCGCCCGCCGTCTGGGAGAAGATGAAAGACCGCTGGCGCTGGCAGATACTGCTGCGCGGCGATGAGCCGCAGAGCCTGCTTGCGGCGGCAGAACGCGGCTGGCAGCAGGCACAGGCAGAAGAGCATTTGCCCGCCGGCCTGCAGGTGCAGTTTGATGTAGATCCCTACAGTATGTTTTAGTGGCAATTTTGCGGTAATTGTTGCCATAAGCAGGTAATATATTGTATAATATAAGTTAAGATTTTGCTAAAATACGCGGATTTCCGCATGGAGGATAACATAATATGGCTATCAGAGAAATCGTACTGGATACCGACCCGCAGCTGCGTGAAAAATGCATCGAAGTGAAGCGCTTCAGCCCCACTTTGCATCAGCTGCTGGATGACATGAAGGAAACTATGGAAGCCGCCAACGGCGCCGGTCTGGCCGCGCCTCAGGTGGGCATCAATAAGCGTATTTTTGTCGCCGATGGCGGGGAAGGCTATATCGAAATGATCAACCCGCGCATCACCAAAAAGAGCGGCGAAGATATCGATCTGGAAGGCTGCCTCTCCGTGCCGGACCGCCAGGGCTATGTGCGCCGCGCGCTGAAGATCACTATTGAAGCGCAGGATCGCTTCGGCAATGCCTTCACTATGGAAACGGAAGGCTGGCAGGCCCGCATTTTCCAGCATGAATACGATCATCTGGACGGCCGCCTCTACACCGATATCATGCTCAAAGAAGTCTTCTTTGAAGATGAGGAAGAAGAGGAGTAATATTTATGCGTATCGTTTACTGCGGCAGCCCCGATTTTGCGCTGCCGCCGCTTGAGGCTTTGATAAGTGACGCCGACTATCAGGTGGTAGGCGTAGTCAGCCAGCCGGACCGCGCCCGCGGTCGCGGCGGCAAAATGCTGCCCACCCCGGTGAAGGCCGCTGCGGAAGCCGCCGGCATCCCCGTCATCACCCCCCGCCGCATCAATGAGCCGGAGGCGGTGGCGCAGATCCGCGAATGGGCGCCGGATGTGCTGGTGGTCGTGGCGTTCGGCCAGCTGCTGAAGCAGGAACTGCTCGACCTGCCGCCGCTGGGTGTGGTCAATGTCCACGCTTCGCTGCTGCCCAAGTACCGCGGCGCCGCCCCCATCAACCGCGTGGTGATGGAAGGCGAGAGCAAGACCGGCGTTACCACCATGTTCCTCGATATCGGCATGGATAGCGGCGATATGATCATCCGCGATGAGATAGAGATCGGCCCCACCGACGACGCCGGTGTGGTGCATGATAAGCTGGCCGCCGCCGGTGCGCCGCTCTTGATCAAGACGCTGCAGCTGATCGCCAAGGGCGAAGCCCCGCGCACGCCGCAGAACCACGACGAGGCCACCTTTGCGCTGATGCTGAAAAAAGAGGACGAGCTGATCGACTGGAGCTGGCCGGCGGAAAAGCTCGGCTGCCATATCCGCGGTATGTCGCCCTTCCCCGGCACCTACAGCTTCTACCAGGGCAAGCGCATCAAGCTGTTCGCCCCTGTGGTGGTGCAGGCTGCCGGTCTGCCGGGCGAGATACTCGCTGCCGATGACAAGGGCCTGCTGATCGCCTGCGGCGAAGGCGCGCTGCTCTTTGGCGAAGTACAGCCGGAAGGCAAGGCGCGCATGGCCGCCGCCGCTTTCTGCCGCGGCTATGCCCCCAAAGCCGGTACGGTTTTAGGTTAAATCGGAGGTAAAATATGTTCTACTATTATGACCCCACTTATATTCTGCTGATCATCGCCATGATCATTTCCGGCTGGGCGCAGGCCAAGGTCAGCAGCACTTACAGCAAGTATTCCCGCGTCTATGCCCGCAACGGCCGCGCCGCTGCCGATGTGGCCCGCGCCATCCTCGATTATAACGGCCTGCGCGATGTACGCATCGAGCATATCCGCGGCAATCTCACCGACCATTACGACCCGCGCAGCCGCGTACTGCGCCTTTCCGACAGCGTTTACAGCAGCACTTCCGTGGCTGCTCAGGGCGTTGCCGCGCATGAAGTAGGCCATGCTGTGCAGCATGCCGAGGGCTATGCGCCCCTGAAGATCCGCAATATGATTGTGCCTGTTGCCAATTTCGGCACCAAGGCCTCGTGGATATTCATCATTCTCGGCGCGCTGATGGGCTCGATGGGGCTGATCCAGATGGGTATCATCTTCTTCAGCTTTGCCGTCATTTTCCAGCTCATCACCCTGCCGGTGGAATTCGACGCCAGCAACCGCGCCCTCGCCGCGCTGGAAGGCTGCAATTTCCTGGTCGGCGAAGAGGTGAAGCAGTCCCGCAAGGTACTCTCTGCCGCTGCCATGACCTATGTAGCCGCCGCGCTGACCGCAGTGCTGCAGCTGCTGCGTCTGGTGCTCATCTTCGGCAATCGCCGCGACTGATTTAGCTAAACTAAAGTAACCAACTGGAGATATCATGGAAGAAAACACTCAGCTGTACGGAAATGCCCGCGAAGCCGCCCTGCGCGCTTTGATGCAGGTAGATCAGGAAGGCGCCTATGCTCAGATCGCCGCCAATGCGGTCCTGAAAGCGCGCCGTATCTCGCCGGAAGACGCCCGCCTGATGACGGAGATCGTCTACGGCGTTACCCGCATGCGCGCCGCGCTCGATCATATCATCGATAAGCTGGTCAAAGATCCTGCCAAACTGGAACTGACGGTGCGGCAGATACTCCGCATCGGCATTTACCAGCTGCTCTATCTGGAAAAAATCCCCGATTCCGCCGCCGTCAACGAAAGCGTGAAAATGGCCAAGAAGTACGCCAATCCCGGCGCGGCCTCGCTGGTCAATGCCGTACTGCGCAATACCCTGCGTAAAGGCGGCCTCGCCATGCTGCCCACGGCGGATGATGAGGAAGATTATCTGGCCATCACCCTCTCCCATCCGCGCTGGCTGGTCAAGCGCCTGCTCAAGGAATACGGCTTCGAGGCGGCCGAGGCTTTCTGCCGCTTCGACAATCGCCGCCCGGAAGTATGCCTGCGTGTGGATACCCGCCGCACCAGCCGCGAAGAGCTGCGCGGCCTGCTGCGCTGGCAGGGCATCACCGGCAGAGCAGGTGAGCTGGCGCCGGAAGCGCTGTATGTGAGCGGCGGCTCGCCG
>JAFXLH010000062.1 GCA_017531315.1 Bacillota bacterium | reverse complement strand
GCCGATGATCAGCGGGGCATTGGCACGGCCGGCAAAAGCGGTAACTACATCCATGAACAGCGGTTCGCCGGGAGCGCCGGGGGTCTTGACGCGGTCGATAACGGCCACGCGCTTGACAGTCTCCGGCATTACCTTCATGAAGTGTTCAATGGAGAAGGGGCGGTAGAGGCGTACTTTGATCAGGCCCACCTTGCGGCCATTGGCGTTCAGGTGATCCACCACCTGCTCGGCGGTATCGCAGACAGAGCCCATGGCTACCAGCACTTCTTCCGCATCCGGAGCGCCGTGGTAGTTGAAGAGCTTGTAGTCGCGGCCGGTGATGGCGCTGATCTTTTCCAAGTATTCGGCAACGATGCCGGGTGCAGCGGCAAAATAGGGGTTGGCCGCTTCACGCGCCTGGAAGAAGATATCCGGGTTCTGGTTGGTGCCGTGGCTGACCGGATGCTCGGGATTGAGGGCGCGGGCGCGGAAGGCAGCCAGCGCTTCCTTATCGATCAGCGGAGCCAGATCTTCATAATCCATCACTTCGATCTTCTGCTGCTCATGAGAGGTGCGGAAGCCGTCGAAGAAGTGGATGAAGGGCAGGCGGGCAGAGATAGCGCCCAGATGGGCAACGGCAGCCAGATCCATAACTTCCTGTACATTGCTGGATACCAGCATGGCGGCGCCGGTCTGCGCGCAGGCCATCACGTCGCTGTGATCACCGAAGATGTTCAGCGCATGGGTGGCCAGAGAACGGGCGGATACATGCAGTACGCCGGGCAGCAGCTCGCCGGCCATCTTGTAGATGTTCGGGATCATCAGCAGCAGGCCCTGAGAGGCGGTATAAGTAGTGGTGAGAGAGCCGGAGCTAAGAGAGCCGTGAACCGCACCGGCGGCACCGGCCTCAGATTCCATTTCCATCACGCGGACGGGACGGCCGAAGAGGTTCTTTTTACCGGCCACAGACCATTCATCCACGGCTTCAGCCATCGGAGAAGAGGGCGTGATCGGGTAAATAGCCGCTACTTCGGTAAAGGCGTAGGAGATATAGGCGGCAGCTTTATTGCCGTCCATGGTTTTCATTTGCTTGCTCAAAAGAATGTCCCCCTTTTTTCTATTTCCCTAACTTTAAATCTACTGCCGCCCCCATTATTCAGCCCAAAAGCGGTGCTGATGCTAACATTTACGGCAGGATACCATAAGTATAGCACAGTCACCGCTTTTTTGACAATATATTCACGAAAATTTTCTTTTTTGTTTTAACTGGTTAAATTTTGTTAAATAGCCGCCAATACCGCCAGCGCCGCCACCCCGGGCAAACCCATGGCCGCGCCGCAGCTGAGTGTAAGCCCATTGATAGGTAGGTACAACCCCATACCGCCGCCCAGCAGATTGACCGCCGCCAGCCCCGCCAGCGCACAGGCCGCATTGCCCAGCGCATAGGCAAGAAGCTGCATCAGCCGCTGCGGCGCCAGCGACACCACCATCACCAGCGACAAGCCGAGAAACGTGAATAATAAGTACTGACCAAAGCTCATTTTCGCTCACCTCCTGCCCTATGTATATGCCGCAAAAGGACAAAGATGCCATGCAAAAAGGCTCCCGCCACGCGGGAGCCTTGCACCGGTATCACCAATTCTTCCTGATAAAATGCGCCACAGCCGCAAACAATACCAGCAAACCTGCCACATTAAAGAGCTGCCAATAAACGGTGAAGCGCATCACCCGCGGCCCTACCAGCATCAGCGGCAGCAGCGTCAGAAACAGTATCGGCAGCCAGGCATAGCGCCGCACCCAGATGAGGATGCCGCCGCAAATAGCCAGATACGCGCCCAGCACCGCCTGCATACCGCCGAAGAGCAGCCCCAGCACCATGCTGAGCAGCCCCACCGCCAGGCAGATATAGCCCACGGTGCGCTGCACCGCAGATACGCCATCCCCCGGCTCTGCCGCCGCGCTTACGGAAGCCTCGTTCTGCCGCAGATAGGGGTTTTCCGCCGGGTCATCAGCCGCAGCATCCACCACAGCATCCGCCGTGGGCAGTCCCTCGCCGCGCACCAGCTCATCCAGCGTAATGCCAAAGAGATCGCTCAGCGCCACCAGCTTTTCCAGCTCCGGCACGCTCTGCGCCGTCTCCCACTTGGATACCGACTGGCGCGAAACATTCAGCTGCTCCGCCAGCTCCAGCTGCGAAAGGCCGCGCGCCGTACGCAGCTGCATAATGCGATTTGCCAAGTCCATTCTCATCACCTGCAATATTATATAGTAGAAAAGCTACCCTTATCTTAGCAAAATCTGCCGCCGCTGCCAACCAATCATACTTGGAAATTTGTGCAACCAATGGTTGCCACGGCCTTTTTCCACAGCTAAAGTGATATTTTCCACAAAATATCTTGTTAATTTCACTTTTGCCCAATTCCCAACCGCCAAATCTTATGTTATACTGTAGGGTGTTGCAGTGTTATCTGCTGCTATTTCAAATTAAAGGTGGTTGAAGACCTATCGAATTCAATGTAAACATCGACCAGATTCTGGCCGAACAACGCGAACAAGGCAATACAAATATCGTAGACGTAAAATGCAAACTCAAAGAAAGCGATTATCGTAACTATTTCTTCTATACCCGCTTCACCAAGGATCGCTGGCTGCTGCCGGCCATTCTCGGCCTCTTTGCCATTTTCATCATCATGCAGATCATCGGCATCCTGGTCACCGTGATGTACAGCATCGTATTCCTCGCCTTTGGCATCGCGCTCGCTGTCGCCCCCATCATCAACTGGTTCGGCTACAAGCGTGCTGCCGGCGGCGATAAGGATGTACGCATCGCCGTATCCGCGGCCGGTCTCTACATCGAAGACTTCACCAACGATACCAATGCCATCTACGCCTGGGAAGATATCGAGCGCTTCGCCAAAAACGGCAAGCTCTACCTCTTTTACCTCAATCCTTCCAGCGCCATCATCATCCCCAAGCGCGCTCTTACCGCCGACCAGCAGAAACTGGTGGAAGCCTACGCTACCACCGTCTGATGCTGCGTCGCCTCTGCCCCGCACCATTGTTGAATAGAGAAAGCAGGTGCAATCATGACCGAAAATACCGCTAACCCCACGGCCGCACAGGCCACCCAGACCCCGCCGAACAGCAACCCCTACCTCAATCAGCAGCCCTACAGCTACGCGCCGCAGCCGCAGCCGAAGAAGAAAAAGGGCAAGAGCTGGATCTTCATCCTGCTCGTCATCATCGTGCTGGTAGCAGGCGCGGGCCTCGGCTTCGGCTACGCCTTCGGCGGCCAGATGGAGCTGTTCCCCGAAGAGCCCTATATCGCCAGCCTCTTTATCGAAGGCACCATCAGCGGCGAAGAACCCCTCGCCTGGGATACCACCGCTACCTACAGCCAGAGTTACCTCGTCGATGCGCTTGAGACGCTGATCGAAGACGAAAACAATGCGGGCCTGCTGCTTTACATCGACAGCCCCGGCGGCACCGTCTACGAAGTGGACGAGCTCTCCGCCCTGCTGGATGAATACGCAGCTACCGGCCGTCCCATCTATGCCTACTGCGGCTCCTATGCGGCATCCGGCGGCTACTGGCTCGCCTGCAAGGCCGACGCCATCTACGCCAACCGCAACTGCATCACCGGCTCCATCGGCGTGACCATGGGCGCGCATATCGACATCTCCGGCTTCCTGGAAAAGAACGGCGTCGGCGTCACCCAGATCACCACCGGCGATAATAAGGCCATGGGCAGCATCTATGCCCCGCTGACCGAAGAGCAGTACCAGATCTACCTCAGCCTGATGGAAGAAGACTATCAGCTGTTCCTGCAGGTGGTGGCGGATGGCCGCGGCATGACCGTGGATGAAGTTCGCCCGCTGGCCGACGGCCGCGTCTATACCACCTCTCAGGCAGTAAATCTTGGCCTGATGGACGGCGTTTCCACCTATCAGGAAACTGCCACCGCGCTGCGCGTAGCAGCCGGCTACGACTCCCCGCTGCCGCTGATCGAGCTGAAATATGTCAACGAAGGCAATATGTTCAGCCCCTTCCTCTCGCTGCTGCATGAAAGCAAAAAGAGCGAGCTGGACGCCTATCTGGAAGCCGCGCTGCCCGTCAACGGCCCTGCCGCCTATTTCTACGGCTTCTGATGCCAAAAATTAGCGGGGAACATTTTCGTCCCCGGCCGCGTCTTATATGCGGAACACCAAAAACTGCACAAAACCTCAAGGAGGATAATTCATGAAAAAGCTTCTTTCCATCGTACTGGTTATCGCAATGATGTTTGCCCTGGCTGCCTGCGGCGGCGAAAAAGTGGACGACAGCGTTGTTACCCTGAAAGATGATGCCGCCCTGCAGAAGGCTTCCGGCGTCACCCTGATCGCCCCGGCCGATGCCGTAGACCCGCACTATGCCACCGTAGAGCTCGCAGGCATCGAAAACAAGGTCGCTCAGGCCGACTTCACCTTCGACGGCAACAAATGCGTACTGCGTAAAGTAGCCGGCGACTTCTCCCTCTCTACCCTCGATGCGATGAAGTTCGACCATGATGAAACCGTAGAAGTAGACGGCCTCACCGTACGCCTGCGCTACAACGATGCCTCCGCTGCCGCCATCGCCAGCACCATCGCCGTAGCCGATTGCTTCGACGGTACCCACAGCTACTGCGCCATCCTGATGCAGAACGGCACCAAGGATAATGTGCTGGAGCTGATCACCGCCTCCATCGGCCAGTAAGAGCATAAGATACAGGTAAGATGTAGAATTGAGCGGGGCCAACGCCCCGCTCTTTTTATGCGTAGCCACTCCCCTGCCCCACCCCGCCACCCGCGTTGACAGCCACCCCAAGCCTTCCCCTTGAGGACTGCTTACCCGCACCGAAACCGTAGGGGACGGGTCCCCCGTCCCGCCTCTTGCTATCCCCTGCCGGCCCACGGCAGCAGCGCAAATCAAGCTACGAAATTCCGCATTTACCCTTGCTTTTAGCAGCCAAAACCATTATCATTATAATGTTAGAGTATTGCTCTTATCACCAACAATCACGGTATCGTGTTTTTCTATCGAAGGGAGAATCTGCTATTATGACCAACACCGTCATCGGCCGCCGCAAGGCCGCCCTGCATCAGGCCGTCACCAACGCCCTGTACCAAGCGCGCGAAAACGGCGCTATCAATTTCGAAGAGCTGCCGCATTTCCTCATCGAGACCCCGCGCGAAGCCTCCCACGGCGATTTTGCCACCAATGCCGCCATGCTCTGCGCCAAGGCCGCCCGCACCAATCCGCGCGCCATCGCCCAGCTCATCTGCGATAATATCGACCTTTCTGCCACCGGCGCCGCCAGCTGCGAGATCGCCGGCCCCGGCTTCATCAACTTCCGCATGGAAGAAAACTGGCTCAATACCTGCCTCACCGAGATCGTGGCCGAGGGCGACACCTTCGGCAACAGCGACTTCGGCGCGGGCAAAAAGATCCAGGTAGAATTCGTTTCCGCCAATCCCACCGGCGAGCTGCATATGGGCAATGCCCGCGGCGCCGCCATCGGCGATTCGCTGGTAAATATCCTCAATATGGCCGGCTTCAAGGCCAAGCGCGAATACTACATCAATGACGCCGGCAATCAGGTAGCCAAATTCGGCGCTTCTCTCGAAGCCCGCTACCTGCAGGCGCTGGGTCAGGATGTGGAATTCCCGGAAGACGGCTATCACGGTCAGGACATTACCAAGCTGATGCAGGAGCTTGCCGCCGAAGTGGGCGATAAGTACCTGAAGGTGGAAAGCGGCCTGCGCCGCGAGCTGCTGGCCAATTACGGTCTGGAAAAGAAGGTAGCCGATATCCGCGCCGCCTTAGAAAACTTCGGCGTCAAATACGATGTCTGGTTCTCTGAGCAGAGCCTGCACGATAGCGGCGCCGTACAGCGCGTGATCGAGCAGCTGCAGAAAGACGACTGGCTGCTGGAAGAAGACGGCGCGCTGTGGCTGGATTGCCGCCGCTTCGGCGAAGGCTTCAAGCCGGAAGTACTGGTACGCGCCAATGGCATCCCCACCTATTTCGCCGCCGATATCGCCTATCATCAGGATAAATTCAACCGCGGCTTCGAGACCGTCATCGACATCTGGGGCGCCGACCACCACGGCCATGTGGCCCGCATGAAAGGCGCGATGGACGCCATCGGCTGCTGCGGCGATAATCTCGAAGTAATGCTGATGCAGTTCGTCCGCCTCATCGAAGACGGCGAGATCGTCAAGATGAGCAAGCGCACCGGCACCTATGTCACCCTGAACGAGCTGGTAGAGCAGGTAGGCCGCGACGCCGCCCGCTTCTTCTTCATCATGCGTTCCGCCGACAGCCTCATCGACTTCGATATGGACCTGGCCAAGAAGCAGAGCGCGGAAAACCCGGTCTACTATGTGCAGTATGCCCATGCCCGCATCAATTCTGTGATCAACACCGCCAAGGAACGCTGCGAAGGCGACTGCGCCGCCGACTTCTCCCTGCTTAATGCCCCGGCAGAAATGGCGCTGATCCGCCGTCTGGCCGACTTCCCCGATGAAGTGGCTGCCGCCGCCGATACCCGCGAGCCGCACCGCATCGCCGCCTACGTGCAGGAAGTTGCCGCCAGCTTCCACACCTTCTACAATAGCTGCCATTGCCTCGGCTGCGAACCGCCGCTCACCGCCGCCCGCCTCGCCCTGTGCAAAGCCACCGCTACCGTGATCCGCCGCGGCCTCAACGCCCTCGGCGTCACCGCCCCCGAAAAGATGTAAGCCCGAAAAGATGTAAGATAGATGAAAGATGTAAGATAGCCACGAGGAGAAGCGCCGATGGATCAGATCATCGTACCGGCCCTGCTGGGGCTGCTGCTGATAGTGCTGGGCATGCAGAATTGCCGCGACCATATCAATTCGCTACACCGCTACCACCGCCACCGAGTGGCAGAGGCGGATATCTTCGCCTTCGGCCGAATGGT
>JAFXLH010000061.1 GCA_017531315.1 Bacillota bacterium | reverse complement strand
CCCGGCGGACAGTACACCAACCTGCAGCCGCAGGTAGAATCCCTCGGCCTCGGCGATCGCTTCGAAGAGGTCAAGGAAATGTACAAGACCGTCAACGAAATGGTCGGCGATATCGTAAAGGTAACTCCGTCCTCCAAATTCGTCGGCGACCTGGCCATCTTCATGGTACAGAATGACCTGACTCCGGAAAATATCGTCGAACGCGGCGCCAGCCTCACCTTCCCGGATTCCTGCGTATCCTACTTCAAGGGTATGATGGGTCAGCCGGCCTGGGGCTTCCCCGCCGACCTGCAGAAGGTCGTCCTGAAGGGCGAAGAACCCATTACCTGCCGTCCCGGCGAGCTGCTGCCCCCGGTCGATTTCGAAGAAGTACGCAAGCATTGCGCTCAGTTCATCGATAATCCCACCGACCGTGACGTTATCTCCTGGTGCATGTATCCGAAGGTACTGGAAAACTACTGGAAGCACGCTCAGGAATACGGCTATCTCAGCCGCATGAGCACCCACGTCTTCTTCAACGGCATGGCCGAAGGTGAAGTAAATACCATCACCATCGAAGACGGTAAGACTCTGGTCATCAAGTACATCGGTCTGGGCGACCTGAACGAAGACGGCACCCGCAATGTCCACTTCGAACTGAACGGCCAGCGCCGCGAAGTTGCCGTACTGGATAAGGCCGCTGCTGCCGACATCAAGCATGTCACCCTGGCAGATCCCGGCGATAAGGGCCAGGTAGGCGCTTCTATCCCCGGCGCGGTAAGCCGCATCATGGTCAAGAAGGGCGAAGCCGTCAAGGCCAATCAGGTACTGGCGGTCGTCGAAGCCATGAAGATGGAAACCAGCGTTGTCGCACTCATCGACGGTGTTGTTGATGAGGTCTGCGTCAAAGCCGGCGCCACCGTCAAGGCCGGCGAACTGATGTTCGTCATCAAATAAGCACTATTGCAAAAGACCCCCGAAATTCGGGGGTCTTTTTTGCGTCCATTGGGAACTTTTGCCGCCTGCGTATAGTCTTATATGCAGAAAAGCAAAAGGAGGAATGGACGATGCGCACTATCATGTGTGTTTTGCTGACCTTCTGCCTGGCGGCGGTCGGTCTGCGCTGACGGGAATGCTGAAACTGAACAGATAAAAGAAAACCGCCCCGGTTATCCGAGGCGGCTTTTGTTATTTAAGGGGATGAATAAAGAGGCCGGAGAGCAATTTCGGCTCAAACCAGGTGGATTTGGGCGGCATAATCAGCCCGGCGTCGGCAATGGCGAACAGCTCTTCGATGGAAGTGGGGTAGAGGGCGAAGGCTACTGCCGCGCCGCCATCCACCAGCCGTACCAGCTCTTTCAGCCCGCGGATGCCGCCGATGAAGCTGATGCGCTCATCGGTGCGCGGGTCGCCGATGCCAAGGATCGGCGCCAGCAGGCGCTGCTGCAGCAGCGATACATCCAGCTGATCCACCGGGGAGGCGTCGGCCGCCGGGGCATCTTTCAGCGTGAGTTTGTACCACTTGCCCGCCATATACATGGCGAAGCTGTGGCGCTGCTGCGGCTTGGGGTCGGCCTCGGCCGCCACTTCCGCGATGTCGAACACGGTGGCTGCCTGCGCCAAAAATTCAGCCTCGCTGTAACCGTTCAGGTCTTTGACCACGCGGTTATAGTCCATGATATGCAGCTGCTCATCGGGGAACAAAACGGAGAGGAAGAAGTTGAACTCCTCCGTGCCGTCATAATCCGGATGCTCGGCGCGGCGCTTTACGCAGACGCGCGCGGCAGAGGCGCAGCGGTGATGCCCGTCGGCGATATAGGTGGCGGGCAGGGCGGCAAATTCGCTGCCGATCAGCTCGATACGCTCGGCTTCGGCGATGCGCCATACCGTCTGCTGCACGCCGCCGGAGACGAAATCATAGAGCGGCGCTTCTGCCATCACCAGTTCCATCAGCTCCTTCAGAGCGGGGCGCTGGCGATAGGCGAGGAAGATCGGCCCGGTCTGCGCATCGCAGGTATCCACGTGGCGGATGCGGTCGGCTTCCTTGTCGGCGCGGGTCAGCTCATGCTTCTTTACGCGGCCGGCTTCGTAATCATCGACGGAAGAACAGGCGACGATGCCGCATTGGGCGCGTCCGTCCATGATCTGGCGGTACAGGTAATAGCAGGGCTTATCTTCGCTGATGAGGATGCCATCGGCAGCCAGCTTGTTCAGGTTGGCTGCGGCGGTGGCATAGACGATGTCATCGTAGAGACCGGTCTCCAGCGGCAGGTCGATCTCCGCCTTGTCCACGTGGAGGAAGGAGTAGGGGTTACCCACTACCATCTCGCGGGCTTCGGCGCTGCTCATCACGTCGTAGGGCAGGGCGGCTACCTGCGCGGCGCGCTTTTGCGTGGGGCGCAGCGCGGCGAAAGGTTTTACGGTTACCATGTGTGCACCTGCCTTAGGCGAAGAATTCGCTGATGATGCTGACGATTTCTGCGCCGATGCGCTGCTGGGCTTCCGCGGTGGCGGCGCCGATATGCGGCGTCAGGGATACCTTGGGGTTGGCCAGCAATCTTTCATCTTTGCAGGGCTCTTCCGGATAAACGTCCAGCGCGGCGCCGGCGAGAGTGCCGTTATCCAGCGCATCGCAGAGCGCGGCATTGTCGATAAGGCTGCCGCGGGCGGTATTGATGATGTAGGCGGTGGGCTTCATCATCGCCAGCTGTTCGGCGGCCAGCAGCGGCTTGTTTTCCGGCTGGGCGGGAACATGCAGGGAGAGGAAGTCTGCTTCTTTTAAGACTTCTTCGAAAGTGGCGAAGCGGTAGGGGAGAGCTTCTACGGCGCCGAAGACGTCGTTATAGATGACGTTCATACCGAGCGCGGTGGCGCGGGCAGCCAGCTCGCGGCCGATGCGGCCCATGCCGATAACGCCGAGGGTGCGGCCGCCCAGCTCGATGCCCTGATACTGCTTCTTGTCCCACTTGCCGTTACGCATGGTGTAGTTGGCGATGCCGATGAAGCGGGCGAGGGCAAACATATGGCCCAGCGCCAGTTCGGCTACCGATGCGGAGCTGGCAGCGGGGGTATTGCGTACGGTGATGCCTTTTTCTTTGGCATAGGCGACGTCGATATTATCCACGCCCACGCCGCCGCGGATGACCAGGCGGCAGCGGCCGGCGGCTACCATCTCGTCGATGACCGGCACGCGGATCTTGGTGGCGGAACGGACCAGCACGGCGTCAAAATCAGCCAGCGCTTTGCCCAGTTCGTCTGCTTCAAAATGCTTGTCTACTACTTCAAAGCCTTTGGCGATGAGAGCATCCTTGGCGCTCTGTTCCAGACCGTCGGCTGCTAAAATACGTACCATAATATCCTCCATTTCGGCTGAGGCTTACAGGCCCAGCACTTCTTCAATGGCGGCGGTGACTTTCTTCATATCTTCCATGGTGTAATCGGCCATATGGGCGATGCGGAAGGTCTTTTCCTTCAGGTCGCCATAGCCGTTGGAGATGGTCAGTCCGCGCGCGCCCAGTTCTTTGTTCAGATCGGCAACGCTGATGCCGCGGGTGTTTGCGATGCAGGTAACAGTTTTGGAAAGGTGCTGCTCATCGGCGAAGAGGGCGAAGTATTTGCGTGCCCAGTCCTGAATATAGGCAGCCATTTCCGCATGGCGGGCGAAGCGGGCTTCCAGACCCTCTTCGAGGATGCGATCCAGCTGATAATCCAGCGCATACATATGAGCGATGGACGGGGTAGAGGGGTACTGATAAGCCTTCTTTACCTTGTCGTAGATCTCTACCAGGTCGAAGTAGAGGCCGCGGTTCGGCACGGTTTTGGCGCGTTCATAGGCCTTTTCCGATACGGAAGCGATGGCCAGCCCGGGCGGCAGACCGAGGCACTTCTGGGTAGAGGTGATGCAGATATCCACGCCCCATTCGTCTACCGGGATATCAGCGCCGGCCATAGAGCTGACGGCATCGATGCAGAAGATGACATCGGGGTACTTCTTTACCACTTCGGCAATGGCGGCGATGGGGTTTTCCACGCCGGTGCTGGTTTCGTTGTGAGTGACGGCCAGCAGGTCGTATTTGCCGGTGGCCAGAGCCTTGTCTACTTCTGCAGGATCGACGGCCTGCCCCATCGGTACGGAAAACTTATCGGAAGCTTTGCCGTTGGCGAGGGCCATCTTATGCCAGCGGTCGCCAAAAGCGCCCACGGAAAATACGGCGGAAGCGGAGGCGGAACAGCAGCGAATGGCGCATTCCATCAAGCCTGAACCGGAACTGGTGGAAAGGATGATGGTGTTTTTGGTCTGGAAGACCTGCTGCATCTTTTCGCTGATACTTTGCTGCAGCGCGGTGCAATCCTTGCTGCGGTGCCCGATCATCGGCGTGGCCATCTTAGCCAGCACATCCGGACGCACGTCTACCGGGCCGGGGATGAAGAGCTGTTTGTGCATGGTGTTTCCTCCTTTGGTTTTCTGCGCTCGCGCAGATAATAATGCATCTATTATATACTTATTGGCCGGATAATGCAAGCAAAAGTTTTATGCCGTTAAAGCAATGATGTGTGAATTTTGGCAGAAAACTGCACTTTTTCTTGTGAAAGTCAAGTGGATAAAGACTTTTGCCATAGATAATTGATTTTTGCGTAGTTTCTCTCTGCATTATGCCCGCTGCGGCTCCAAAAAGCTGCTTCAATAATTTGACAATTACCAACAAAAGTGCTATGGTGGTGTTTAGCGGCAGCCGCTGCCGCCCGATGCCACAATTATGCCACAATTTCTGGAGCAGAAAATGCACTTTTCGCTGATCGATCAATATCGCGGCCTGCCGCGTCAGGTTTATTATCTGTTCATTGCCCGCGTGGTGGCGGCAATGGGCTCTTTTATTTATGCCTTCATCACCATGCTCTTGAGCAGCCGCCTCGGCTTTAGCGATCAGCAGATCGCCACGTATCTGCTCTTCCTTTCCGCCTCTTATGTGCCGGCCTCGCTGATCGGCGGCCGCCTCGCCGACCATTACAACCGCAAATATGTATACATCTGCGCCATGCTGCTGGCAGATGCCTCTTTCATCGTCTGCGGCTTCATCTGCGATACCATTGCCGTGGCCTGGGTGCTGATAATCGGTCAGTTCTGCATGAATATGGGCAGTCCGGTCACCTCGGCGATGATGATGGACCTGACCACGCCGGCCAACCGCCGCCAATGCTTCTCGCTGGTCTACTTGGGCGTAAACTTAGGCGTGGCTTTTGGCCCGCTGATCGCCGGTTTCCTCTTTGCTGATTACACGGAGTGGATCTTCTGGGGGCAGGCGCTGATCAATGCTTCGGCGATGATCATCGTAGCGGTGCTGGTGCAGGATAACCGCCCCGATGCCGCCGCGCTGGCCGCCATCGCCGCCGATGAAAACCGCCGCTCCGAGCGCGAGGCCAAGGGCTCGCTGCTGCATCAGCTGCGGCTGCACCCGGTGGTAGTGGTGTTTGCCGCTATCGAGGCGGTATATGCGCTTTCCTATTCGCAGCTTTCCTACATCCTGCCGCTGCATATGGAGCAGGTGTTCGGCATCGATGACGGCAGCCGCTTCTATGGTGTTATCTGGTCGCTGAACGGCCTGTTCGTCTTCCTGCTCACGCCGCTGATGTCGCTGCTGTGCAATCATTTTTCGCCCACCATCAATCTGTTTATGTCCGGCATCTGCTATATGTTCGGCTTCGGCCTTTATGCCTATGCGGAGCGCCTGCCGATGATGTATACGCTGGTGCTGGTCTGGACGGCGGGCGAGGTCATTTCGGCCGTCAATACGGGCGTGTTCCTTGGCAATCACTCACCGGCCAGCCACCGCGCGCGATTCCAGTCTATCTACGATATCATCCACGGTATCGGCCGCGCCTTTGGCCCTACCATCATGGGCGCCTATCTGATCGGCCGCACCTTTGCCGCCGGCTGGCTGCTGTTGGGCAGGCTGTGCGCCATCGCTTCCATGGGCTATCTGCTGCTGTGGTACGCCACGGAAAAGCGCGGTATGCTGCAGGATAAATATGATGAAGATGAAGCTGAAGAAACAGCTGCAGACAGCGGGGTATAACACCCCGCTGTTGTTTTTATGCCGCTGATATGATAAAATGTACCTATTAAATATGCGGAGGTGCTTCATGCAGTACGATTTTACCACCATGCCTTCCCGCGAAGGCTGCGGCTCATTCAAATGGCAGGAAATGTATAAGCGCTGCCCCGATGCTTCTGCGGCAGCGGTACCGCTGACCGTGGCGGATATGGAGCTGCCCACCATGCCCGAGGTGGTGAGCGGCCTGCAGCAGTATCTGGCGAGCACCGTGATGGGCTACAACGGCCCCACGCCGCAGTATATCGGCGCCGTGCAGGGCTGGATGCTGCGTCATCACGGCTATCTGCCGCCGCAGGAATGGTTCGTCGATACCCCCGGCATCGTCACCGCGCTGCTGTGGATGGTGCAGGCCTACACCCAGCCCGGCGATAAGGTGCTGGTGATGAACCCGGTCTACGGCCCCTTCCGCAAGGTGGCCAAGCGCAGCGGCTGCGAAGTGGTGGAAACGCTGCTTATCGATAACGGCACTACCTATGATATCGACTTCGCCGATTTTGCGATGAAGGCTGCCGACCCCGGCGTGAAGCTGTGCATCATCAGCAGCCCGCATAATCCCGGCGGCCGCATCTGGAGCAGGGAAGAGCTGCAGCAGATGGCGGATATCTGCATCGCAAACGGCGTATACCTGATCAGCGACGAGATCCACGCCGATCTGATCCTGCCCGGCTATACCCACGTATCCGCGGCCTGCCTGGGCGAAGCGTATCTCGACCATGTAGCCATCTGCACCGCGCCGAGCAAGACTTTCAATCTGGCCGGCTTCCAGCTCTCCAATATCTTCATCCCCAACAAGGAGCGCCGCGAGGCGCTGCGCGAGGTGATGGCCTCCGAGATGCTGGGCGCGCTCAGCTACGAGGCCTGCCGCATCGCCTACGAAGAGGGCGACGAGTGGCTGCGCCAGCTGCTGGAGCTGATCGACGGCAACTGCCGCCTGGTGCGCGAATTTGTGGCGCGCCGCCTGCCGCAGGTACGCGTGTTCGAGCAGCAGTCCACCTACCTGATGTGGCTGGATTGCCGCGCCTGCGGGCTGGAAGAGGGCGAGCTGACCGCGCTGCTGGAGAGCGCGGAGGTGTTCATCAGCGACGGCCGTATGTTTGGCGAGGCCGGTGCGCTGCATCGCCGCATCAATGTGGCCTGCCCGCGTCAGGTGATCATCGACGCCATCGACCGTCTGGAAAAAGTGCTTAATAAGCGATAAGAGCGATAAGAACGATAAGAGCGATAAGGAGGTAGCTTATGTTGAACCTGCTCAAAAAGACCAAGCTGAATAAACTGCTGCTGGCGCTGATGCTGCTGCTGGCGCTGTTCAGCTTTGCCGCCTGCAATGAAGAAGAAGTGGATCTGGCGCTGGATGTAGCCGGTGCGGTGCTGGATATTATCGAGGATTCCGCTGCGCAGGGCAATGCTTCCGGCAGCAATGACAGCGCCGAGCTCGACCCCGACGGCTGGTACAATGATAAGGACTCCGTGGCGCTCTACCTCTATACCTACGGCGAGCTGCCCGGCAACTATATCACCAAGAGTGAAGCGGAAGACCTGGGCTGGGTGAACAGCAAGGGCAATCTGGCTGATGTTGCTCCCGGCATGAGCATCGGCGGCGACCGCTTCGGCAACTATGAAGGCACCCTGCCCCGGAAAAACGGGCGGCAGTACTACGAATGCGATATCGATTTTGAAGGGGAATACCGAAACGGCAAGCGCATCGTATTCAGCAATGACGGGCTGATCTTCTACACCGAAGACCATTATGAAACCTTTGAGGAGATAGCCGAATGAAACAGATCCAGATTTCTGCCGCCCACTGGAGCACTCCCCGGGCGGCCCATGAGGCCCTGAAAGAGGCCCTTTCCTTTCCCGATTATTACGGCCACAACCTGGATGCCCTCCATGATTGCCTGACGGAGCTTTCCGATACTCAACTGGTGATCGAGGATTGCGCCCTGGCTGCCCGGAATATGCCCGAAAAATGGGCCGGGTTCCTGGCCGTTTTCCTGGATTCCGCCCAGGAAAATCCCGGCCTTGGAATTAAGCTGCTGCCCGGCCAGGGAGATTACGGCGAATAACGAAAGAAGGCTTTTCCATGGAAATCTTGAACGAATTACTGGAAAAATATCAGGTGCGCCGTACCAAAGCGCAAAAGGCCGCTTTCCTTCAATTTGCTCAGGAAGCCTGCGCAAAGCGGGG
>JAFXLH010000060.1 GCA_017531315.1 Bacillota bacterium | reverse complement strand
GCCCGCAATCGTTGCAATCGTCCTTGCGCTTAAACCTTTTTCAGCAGCAGATTGAAGACGAACTGCCCGCCGATGGTGGAAAAGAGCGCCAGCCCGGCAAAGGCCGCCCAGGTCTGCCCGCTGAAGCCGTGGAGCGGCTCGCCCAGTAGCAGTATGTAAACCAGCAGGATGCCGGCGCTGACCAGATAGCTGAGCACAGAATAAGTAACGGCGGAAACGTCCTTGCGTACCGCTTCGCCGACGAAGAAATACAGCGCGATCACCCCGGCCGCCACGAAAGCGATGATATCGCCAAAGAGACTCCTGCCGCTGATCTGGAAATCGCCCGCGCCGATGATAAAGCAGCCGCACAGCGCGATGGCGCAGCCCACCAGCGCCGTGGTGCGTATCTGCTTCTTGCTGACGAAGCGCTCCAGCCACAGCGAAAACAGCGGCTGCAGGCAGACGATGACCGTAGAGCTGGCGATCGAGGTGAAATTGAGCGATTCGAACCACATCACATAATGCAGCGCCAAAAAGAGGCCTGCGGCAAGTATCTGCTGCCACTGGCGCGGCTGCAGGGCGGCAAATTCGCGCCGGCAGCTGCCGCTGAAGAGGAAAAAGGGCAGCAATACCAGCCCCGCCATCAGCATACGGTAAAAAGCGATCACCGCCGAGGGCGCATCGGCCAGCTTCACAAAAATCGCCGAACCGGAGAGAGCCAGCACCCCGCCGAACAAGATCAGATACGTTTTCGTCTTGGAATACACACTCTCACCTGCCCCTGCCGCAGCATAATTTACTGCCTATTATATGCCATTTCTGCCGCAGAAGCAAGAACAAAAGCCGCCGCTACCAGCAGCGCAGCCATACCGGAGAGATGAACAGCGGCAGCTGCGGCGGCATGAAGCTGAATACGGAAAAGGCCAGCCCCAGCAGCCATAACAGCAGCAGCGGCAGCGCCTCACCGCCACCCCGCCCCGGCAAGCGCCACTCCAGCAGATACGCCGCCGCAGCCGCCAGTACGAAGATGCCGATATTGACCAGCGCGCCGGATGTGCCAAACACGCCGTTATAAGTGTAAAACAGCACCGGTATCAGCGCCAGCCCCAGCAGCATCCCCGCCAGCTTGCAGCGCCAGAAGCCGCCGATATCCCGCCCGCCGGCCAGCCATTGCAGCCATCCGAAGGCCAGCATCGGCCAGTAGAGCAGCTTCATATGCTCCCATGTCGATTCGTTGATCGCGGCAAACGGCATGACCAGCGGGCTGCCGCCGCTCCAATCGTAGACAAAATGCAGCAGCGACCCCACGGCCACGCTGAAGATAAAGCCTGCCCAATGCAGGCGCGCGCCCAAAGCTTTCATCCCCATACCCCCCAATGCTTTTGGCATAAGGTATGCGCGTGGAGAGCAAAAAAGCCCACTCATTACGAGTGGGCTTACGCATTTAGTTTCAGGCTGCGCGGCGCTTGCCTTTCAGCGCCAGGCAGGTACCGGCACCGCTGCAGGCCAGCAGCAGCGCCACACAGGTGATGCCCAGCCACATCAGCGGCAGCGCCACCCAGGAGAAACGGGCCAGAGCCACGCCCACCACCCCGGTCATTACCGAAGCACCGATATAGGTAGAAAAGTCGAAGCAGCCGACCAGCGTAGCTACGATATTGCGCTCGGCAAAGTGCAGCGGCAGATAAGAGATCATAAACCAGTTAGCGCCGTTGATCACCGCCAGCAGCAGCGCGATCAGCGCCAGCGTCAGCAGCGAGGTGTGGCTGCTGGTCAGCACCAGCGCCGCGCAGGAGGCGCAGCCGATGCTCAGCATCACCTGCACGCCGCGCTTCACGCTCTCGCCCACCATGGTCAGCAGGCGGCGCGCCGCGAAGACACCCGCCAGCTTGGCCAGTGGCACCAGCATCAGGAAGATCAGCGAGCCTTCGCCGAAGCCCAGCACATCGGTGAAGATCTTGGGCAGCCAGAATACCGCGCCTTCTTTGATCGTGCCCACCAGAACGCAGAGCAGACAGACGAAATAGAGGCGGTCGTGGCGGATTTCGCCGATCACCACCGGCAGCGGCGGCGCGGTCTTGCTCTTCGCCTGCTCCTGCTCAAAGGGCAGCGCCTGCATCATCGCAAACCAGCCCAATACCAGCAGCAGCGCGATCAGCCCCGGCACCAAAAAGTAGGGGCGGTAGCTGTAGGGCATAAACAGATCGCTCAGGATGACCCACGAGATCAGGTAGCCGGTAGCCGAGCAGGTAGACATGATGGTAGAAACATTTTTGCGCTGGCCGTCTTCCGCATAGGCGGAGAGCAGACGCAGCAGCGTGCTCCAGAACATCGACTGGCAAAAGCCGTTCATGCTCCACAGGATAAAGAACACCGTACCATTGCTCTGCAGGCCCAGCGTGGTGTTGATCGCACCGGAAAGCAGGCAGGCCGCGATCAGGAAGCGATGCGGATCGACATGGTCGCCCCAGAAACCGTTCAGCAGCTGACCAAAGGCATAGGTGATGAAGTAGACCGAGCTGGCCATGCCCAAATAATCCAGGCTCACATCCATGCCGAAAGCCAGCTTATCCAGCGCCGTGGAAATATTGACGCGGCACATATAAGATACGGTATAGGTGACCCAGGCCAGAGCCAGCACAGTCAATAATTTGCGCTTTTGCGCCGTCATGCTTGTTCCTCCACCTGCTTATTCAGCCACCTTGCTGTACTGCGTGCCATCGATCAGGATATAGCCCTCGCCCTGCACAAAGGGGAAGGTACCGCTCAAAGACGGCGTGGTAAAAGAGAAGTTGCCCATAGTCTCGGTCATTTCCGGCAGGGTGAAGGTGATGGTGGCAGCTTCTTTATCAATGGCATAAGTACCGGCCACTTCCGCTACCGGGTAGCCGCCCATACCAAGCTTGGCCAGCACGCCGCCCTCTTTGTCAAACACATACTCCACATCCACAATGCTGATCTGCCCGGCATAAGCGCCTTCCAGCGTGGGTGCCTTGGCGCCGCAGCCGGCCAGCAGGCACAGCATCAGCAGCAGGCAGCACAAAAGCAGCAATCTCTTCTTCATAAGCAGCCCTCCCATGAACACAAAGTGAATAGCTACCCCCTATTCTACCGCCAGAAGCGGCATTTAGCAAGCAGAGTTTTCTCTGTTGCTTTATCGCGATGAAATTTTCTTGCACTTACCCCTTTATCGCCGTGAAATTTTGTGCTATCATAGATGAATAACATCATTTATTAAAGGAGGCATCACGATGCGCATCGTCGTCAAAGTGGGCACTTCCACGCTGGCCCATCCCACCGGCCGGCTCAATATCCGCCATGTGGAAGAGCTGGTAAAAGTTCTTTCCGACCTGAAGAACGCCGGGCACGAAATGATACTGGTCAGCTCCGGCGCTATCGGCATGGGCGTAGGCAAGCTGAATCTGCCCGGCCGCCCCACCGATATCCCCACCAAGCAGGCCGCAGCCGCCGTGGGCCAGTGCGAGCTGATGTATACCTACGACCGCCTCTTCACCGAATACAATCACACCGTGGCGCAGATCCTGCTCACCGGCGAGGACATCGATGATGCGGAGCGCCGCGCCAATTTCGAAAACACCATGGAGCGCCTGCTGGAGCTTAAAGCGCTGCCCATCGTCAACGAAAACGACACCGTAGCCACCGCCGAGATCAAGGTGGGCGATAACGATGCGCTGGGCGCCATCGTGGCCCGCAGCCTGCAGGCCGACCTGCTGGTGCTGCTTTCCGATATCGACGGGCTCTATACCGCCGACCCGCACCGCGACCCCACCGCCACGCTGATACCGCAGGTAGAGGCCATCACCCCCGCCATCGAGGCGCTGGCCGGAGGCGCAGGCAGCGACCTTGGCACCGGCGGCATGGCTACCAAGCTGCGCGCCGCCAAGATGGCCACCGAAGCCGGCTGCGAAATGGTCATCGCCAATGGCAATCACCCGCATCTGCTCTACGATATCGTCGACGGCGCCGCCATCGGCACCAGATTTCTCGCCGCCAAGGAGGCCTGAACCATGACTACCCAGGAATTGCTGATCAAAGCAAAAGCGGCCAAGGGCGCTATCGCCATGGCTGATACCGATAGCAAAAACCGCGCTCTGCTGGCGATGGCCGAGGCGCTGCTGCAGCATACGGAGGCCATCATGGCCGCCAATGCGGAAGATGTGGCAGCCGCCCGCGGCAGCATCGCGCCGGTGATGCTCGACCGCCTCTCCCTCTCCCCTGCCCGCATCGCAGCGATGGCGCAGGGCATCCGCGAGGTGGCGGCGCTGCCGGATCCGGTAGGCATGGTCAATGCGCGCACCGAGCGCCCCAACGGCCTCGTCATCGAGCGCACCGCCATGCCGATGGGCGTGATCGCCATCATCTACGAGAGCCGTCCCAATGTCACTTCCGACGCAGCGGCGCTGGCCATCAAGGCCGGCTCGGCCTGCGTATTGCGCGGCGGCAAGGAGGCGCACCGTTCCGCCGCCGCCATCGTCACCGCCATTCAGCAGGGCCTTGCCGCCGCCGGCCTGCCCGCCGAGGCGGTGCAGCTGGTAGAAGATACCAGCCGCGCCTCTGCCACCGAGCTGATGACCGCGCGCGGCTATGTCGACCTGCTGATCCCGCGCGGCGGTGCGGGGCTGATCCGCGCCTGCGTGGATAATGCCACCGTACCCGTGCTGGAGACCGGCACCGGCATCTGCCACATCTATGTGGATAAGGCCGCCGATCAGGCGATGGCGCTGGATATTATCGAAAATGCCAAATGCAGCCGCCCCAGCGTCTGCAATGCCGCCGAGGTCTGCCTGGTGCACGCAGATATCGCCGCCGAATTTTTGCCCAAGCTGCACTCCCGCCTCACCGCCGAGCAGACCGCCAAGGGCAAAACGCCCATCGAGCTGCGTCTGGCCAAGCGCGCCGCCGCCATCATCGAGGGCATCCCGGCCTCCGCTACCGACTTCGATACCGAATTCCTCGCCTACACCATGGCCATCGGCGTGGTGGATAGCGTAGAAATGGCGATGGCGCATATCGCCGCCCACAGCACCGGCCACTCGGAAGCCATCATCACCGCAGATGACGCCGCTGCCGCCCTGTTCACCCGCGGCGTCGATTCCGCAGCCGTCTACCACAATGCCAGCACCCGATTCACCGATGGCGGCGAGTTCGGTTTGGGGTGCGAAATGGGCATCTCTACCCAAAAGCTGCACGCCCGCGGCCCCTTAGGATTGCAGGAATTGTGCACGTTCAAGTATATCATCAAAGGCAACGGTCAAATCAGATAAAGCGAAACCCCTTGGAGCACTCCAAGGGGTTAATTATTTGATTTCCTGTTCCAAACCACGGAACAATTCAGAAGCAAAAAACTCTTCAACTGTGATACCCAAACCATCGCACAGTTTTTTGATAGTAGAAATAGTTGCGCTGTTATTTCGTCCGCTAACGATATTATTGACCGTAGATTGCGTTACACCGCTCATGTTACTAAGCCTATTGATAGATATTTCACGGTCATGGCATAATTCCAGAATGCGTTCACGCACAGCCTCGCCAATGCTCATGGGTATCACCTCGCTTACAAGAAAATGATACCCAACATATCTTGAAAAGATTAACCCTTTTGAGTTAAAATAACTCAAAAGGGTTGGTGATTATTATTACGAACATTACTTGTTTTTTTATTGGACACCGAGATGCTGAGCCGCATCTGCTCTCGCAGCTGCAAGAAGTAATAGAGCAACATATCGTCCAATACGGTGTAACCGATTTTGTGGTTGGACACTACGGTAATTTTGACCGTATGGCCACAACAGCGCTGCGCAATGCCAAGCAGCAGCACCCGCATATTCGCCTGTGGCGGCTGCTCCCCTACCACCCGGCCGAGCGGCCAACCGAAACACCGGCAGGTTTTGACGACACCTACTACCCAGAAGGATTAGAAAAAGTACCACGCCGCCTGGCCATAATCCGCGCCAACCGCATAACTATCGATAACGTCGACTACCTTATCGCTTACGCTTGGCAAACAGCCAGTAATGCTGCTGATTTGGTAAAATACGCCCAAAGACGTGAAAAGCAGAGCAAGATAAAAGTAACACTATTGGCAAAATAAAAGCCACCTCATACGAGGTGGCTTTTTTGTTACTTATTCGCGAAGAGTTCGATGATCGGCTCCAAGCCAATTTGTTTAAATGCCGAGCAGGTATATACTTTCGCATTGGCATTGAGGCTGTGGATGTCTGCTTCGAAGCGCTCTACGCTGAAATTGGTGTAGGGCTGCAGATCTATCTTATTGATCAGCACCACATCTGCGGTCTGGAAAAGCAGCGGGTATTTCAGCGGCTTGTCATTGCCTTCGGTGACGCTGGCCATGCCGATGCGGATATGCTCGCCGAGGGCGAATTCCGCCGTGCAGACCAGATTGCCGATATTATCGATGATCACGGTATCGATGCCGCTGAGATCAAGCAGCGCCAGAGCTTCTTCGATCATATCCGCCTCCAGATGGCAGGCGCCCTCGGTATTCAGCTGAATGGTGCGTACGCCCATCTCTTCCATACGCTGGGCATCCAGCGCGGTGTAGAGGTCGCCCTCGATCACCGCCACACGGCTGCGGTCGATGCGCTCATCCGCCAGAGTCCATGGTCTGCTCATCCATCGCCAGGTCAAACAGCTCGATGATATTGGGATGCATCGGCACCGGGCAGCTGACATTGGATTTGGAATTCATCAGGTCGATAAGTTTTTTCAGTTTATCCTGCGGCAAAGCCATTAAAACATACGCCTCTTTTCTCAAATGTAAAGGTTTTAAAAACCCGCATCACAGGTTTTCTAAAATCAGCTTAACACATTTCACAAAACGAGTAAAGACACATTAACCGCATTTTGTGCCATTTGTTGATAATTCAACTTGAGGCCAAAGCAAAGCCCGCAGCCGCAGCCACGGGCGTAGATGCTTATTTCATTCTGGCGCAGAAATCGGCAAAGGCCGTAGCGATCTTGATGCCCTGCGGGCAGACCGCCTCGCAGCTCTGGCAGCCGATGCAGGCATCCGGGCGCTTATCCGCCTCGATGCGCGCCACCGCCTGCGGCAGGATATAGCCGCCGGAGAAGATCTCTTCGTTGTAGATCTCAATCAGCTTGGGGATATCCAGCTGCTGCGGGCAGTATTCGGTGCAGTAGCGGCAGGCCGTGCAGGGCAGCGTGGGCTGCGCGGCGATCTCGGCGCCGATGGCCAGCAATTCTGCCAGCTCCGCCTCGCCAAGCGGCTGCGCGGTGGCATAGGTAGCGATGTTCTGCTGCAGCTGCTCCATGTTGGACATACCGGAAAGCGTCATCGTCACGCCCGGCAGCCCCTGCAGGAAGCGGAAGGCCCATTCCGGCGCGCTGCGGTCGGGTGCCAGCGCCTGCAGGCGGGCGGCGTAGTCATCTTTCAGCTTGGCCAGCGCGCCGCCGCGTACCGGCTCCATCACCCAGACGGGGATGCCGTATTTCGCCAGCATCTCCACTTTCGCCTTGGCATCCTGCAGCGTCCAGTCCAGCCAGTTCAGCTGGATCTGGCAGAATTCCACCGCGCCCCCTGCCGCCACGATGAAGCGCTCCATCTGCTCCAGCGAAGCATGGCAGGAAAAGCCGAGGTGGCGGATGCGGCCGGCCGCTTTTTCCGCCTTCAGGTATTCCAGCAGGCCGTACTGCGGGTCGAGATAATTATCGATATTGGTATCGGTAACGCTGTGGCAGAGGTAGAAATCGAAATACTCGGTCTGGCAGCGCTGCAGCTGGCTGGCGAAGACCTGCTCCTTGTTCTGCAGATTCTTCACATCATAGCCGGGGAATTTGCTGGCAAGATAGAAGCTTTCGCGCGGATACTTACTCAGCAGCTTGCCCATCAGCGGTTCAGAAGTGCCGCCGTGATAGCCGTAGGCGGTATCATAGTAGTTGATGCCGCTCTTCATCGCATAGTCCACCATTTCCGCGGTTTTGGCTTCATCGATCTGCGCCATATTGCCGTCGATAACCGGAAAACGCATGCAGCCCAGCCCCAATGCAGAAAGCTGCTTACCCTGAAAATCCTTATAGATCATCACATTACCCTCCCAATACTGAATAGCTACAATATTTAACAGCATTAAAGCATATCTAAATACATTCCACCTCCTGCGCCAAGTTCCTGCCGCCCTTCTCAGCTTGCCATAGCTGCGCTTATATGATAGAATATCCGCAACACAGGCCAAAAGCCCAGTTTTTTTGCAAGAGGTGCCGCAGATGAAGCTTTCCCAACTGTTCAGCCAGAACAAGCTCTCCCTCTCCTTCGAGGTATTCCCGCCCAAGACCGACTCCGCCTTCGATACCGTCAAATTCGCCACCGAAGAGATCGCCAAGCTGCGTCCCTCTTTCATGAGCGTCACCTACGGCGCGGGCGGCGGCACCAGCCAGTATACGCTGGATATCGCCAAAAATATCAAAGACAGCCACGGCGTACCCACGCTGGCGCATCTCACCTGCGTCTCTTCCACCAAAGAGACGGTGCGGGAAAAGATCGCCCAGATGCAGGCCGCCGGCATCGAGAATGTGATGGCGCTGCGCGGCGACCTCACCCCGGCTTTGGAGCAGACCGACCGCAGCAAATGGGCCTATCGCCACGCCATCGACCTGATCCGCGATATCAAAGAAAGCGGCGCCGATTTCTGCATCGGCGGCGCCTGCTACCCGGAAGTACACCCGGAAAGCGCCAATCAGAAAGAGGACATCTACTACCTGAAGGAAAAGGTGGATGCCGGCTGCTCCTTCCTCACCACGCAGATGTTTTTCGATAACAACCTGCTCTACAACTTCCTCTACAAGATCCGCGAGGCCGGCATCACCGTGCCCGTCATCCCCGGCATCATGCCCATCACCAATGCCAATCAGGTAGAACGCGCCATCAAGCTTTCCGGCTCGTTCATGCCGCAGCGCTTCAAGGCGCTGGTAGATAAATTCGGTCACTCGCCGGAAGCGATGAAGCAGGCCGGCATCGTCTATGCCACCGACCAGATCATCGACCTCTTTGCCAACGGCATCACCAATGTCCACGTCTACTCGATGAACAAGCCCGATGTGGCGGCGCAGATCCAGAGCAATCTGTCGCATATCCTGGGCTGAGATAAGCTATGAACGTATTTGTCAAATCTTACCCCGCGCCGCCCATCGACCGGCGGGAAATACTGCGCTATGCCGGCATGAAAGAGCCGAGCGCCGAAGTGGAGCAGCTGCTGGATAGATGCCTGACGCAGATAGACAAGCTCAGCTATCAGGTGTGCTGGCGCGAATTTGCCATCGGCGATGCCGGCGATACGCTGGATCTCGGCTTCACCCGCACCGCCTCTGCCGACCTGCGCCGCAACCTCACGGGCTGCCACAGCATCATCCTCTTCGCCGCCACCGTGGGTCTGGAGATAGACCGGCTGATCGCCCGCGCCGAGCGCCTCTCCCCCGCTTCCGCCCTGCTGCTGCAGGCCATCGGCAGCGAGCGCGTGGAGGCGGTCTGCGATGAGTTCAACCGCGATATCACCGCCGCACAGCTGGCGCAGGGCCGCTACACCCGCCCGCGCTTCAGCCCCGGCTACGGCGATTTGCCGCTCGCGCTGCAGCGCGATATCTTCGCCGTGCTGGATTGCCCGCGCCGCATCGGCATCAGCCTCAATCAGAGCCTGATGATGAGCCCCAGCAAATCCGTCACCGCCATCATCGGCATCAGCAACGACCCGCGCCGCTGAAAGGAGCAGCATATGGATATACGCACTTACCTGCAAGATAATATCGTCTTTCTCGATGGCGGCATGGGCACGCTGCTGCAGGCGCAGGGCTTGCAGCCGGGCGAATTGCCGGAGCGCTGGAATCTCAGCCACCCGGATGTCATCAGCGGCATCCACCGCGATTACCTGAAAGCCGGCAGCAATATCATCAGCACCAACACCTTCGGCGCCAATCTGCTCAAATTCGATGCCGCCGAGCTGGAAGAGATCATCGCCGCCGCCCTTGCCAATGTGCGCGCCGCACAGGCCGCCTGCCCCGGCCACCCCAGCTGGGCAGCGCTGGATATCGGCCCCAGCGGCCGTATGCTCCGTCCCTACGGCGACCTCGACTTCGAAGAGGCGGTAGAGCTGTTCGCCGCCACCGTGCGCCTGGGCGTAAAATACGGCGCCGACCTGATCTTTATCGAAACGATGAACGACAGCTACGAAACCAAAGCCGCGCTGCTCGCCGCCAAGGAAAACAGCGACCTGCCGGTATTCGTCTCCAATGCCTACGGAGCGGACGGCAAGCTGATGACCGGCGCCGACCCCGCCGCCATGGTGGCCCTGCTGGAGGGCATGGGAGCGGATGCCATCGGCTGCAACTGCTCGCTGGGCCCGGCCGCGCTGGCGCCCGTGGTAGAGCAATACCTGCGCTGCGCCTCCGTGCCGGTGCTGCTGAAGCCCAATGCCGGCCTGCCCAAAGCGGTAGAAGGCCGCACCTGCTACGATGTGCTGCCCGCCGAATTTGCCACGCAGGTGGCAGAGCTGCTGCATCAGGGCGTGCGCCTGGCCGGCGGCTGCTGCGGCACTACGCCGGAATATATCGCCGCGCTGACCGCCGCCGCAAGCGGCATCCCCGCCAAAGCGATTACCCCCAAGCGCATCAGCTGCGTATCGTCCTACACCCATGCCGTCACTTTCGGCGGCAAGCCGGTGCTGATCGGTGAGCGCATCAACCCCACCGGCAAAAAGCGCTTCAAAGAAGCCCTGCGCGCCCATGATATCGACTATATCCTCAAAGAGGGTCTGGCGCAGCAGGAAAAAGGCGTGCAGATACTCGACGTCAACGTGGGTCTGCCGGAAATTGACGAAGTGGAGCTGCTGACCACCGCCGTCTGCGAGCTGCAGGCTATCATCGACCTGCCGCTGCAAATAGATACCTCCGACCCCGTCGCCATGGAAGCCGCCCTGCGCCGCTATAACGGCAAGGCGATGCTCAACTCGGTGAACGGCAAGCAGGAGAGCATGGACGCGGTATTCCCGCTGGCAAAAAAGTACGGCGGGCTGATCGTGGCGCTCACGCTGGATGAAAACGGCATCCCCGCCGAAGCCGAGCAGCGCCTCGCCATCGCCAAAAAGATACTCATAGAGGCGGAAAAGTACGGCATCGCGCCGCATGACCTGATCTTCGACCCGCTGGCCATGGCCATAAGCGCCGATACCCGTGCCGCCGCAGAAACGCTGCGCGCCGTCGAGCTGATCGAGCGGGAGCTGGGCTGCCGCACCAGCCTCGGCGTCTCCAATGTCTCTTTCGGCCTGCCGCAGCGCGAGCTGATCACCGCCAATTTCTTCACGCTGGCGATGGGACGCGGCCTCTCCGCCGCCATCATGAACCCCTATTCGCAGCCGATGCTCACCGCCTGGCACGCCTACTGCGCGCTGGCCGGGCTGGACGAAAGCTGCGCCGCCTATATCGGCTATGCGGAACAGCTGCCGCAGGCCACCGCCGCCACCCCGCAGACCACCGCCGCCGCCACCGCTGCACCCACCGAATTTGCCAGCGAACTGCAGCGCGCCATCGTCAAGGGGCTGAAGGAGCAGGCCGCCCAGCTGACCGCCGCCGAGCTGCAGCAGCGCCCGGGGCTGGAGATAGTGCAGGAAGAGATCATCCCCGCGCTGAACATCGTCGGCAGCGGCTTCGAGAAAAAGACCGTCTACCTGCCGCAGCTGCTGATGAGCGCCGAAGCTGCCAAGGCCGCCTTCGAGCAGATCAAAGCCACCATGACGGAAGGCGGCAGCGGCGATAAGAGCCGCATCGTCATCGCCACCGTCAAGGGCGATATCCACGATATCGGCAAAAATATCGTCAAATTGCTGCTGGAAAACTACGGTTTTTCCGTCATCGACCTCGGCCGCGATGTCGAGCCGCAGGCCATCGTCGATGCCGTGGTAGCTGCCGAAGCACCTCTCCTGGGCCTGAGCGCGCTGATGACCACCACCGTGCCCGCCATGGAGCAAACCATCCGCCTGCTGCGCGCAGCCGCGCCCGCTTGCCGCGTGATGGTAGGCGGCGCAGTGCTGACGCCGGAATATGCCGCCGCCATCGGCGCAGATAAATACGGCAAGGACGCTATGGAAGCGGTGCGCTATGCCGAAGAAGTGGCGCAAAGCCTCTCCCGCTAATAGAAGAAAACCCCGGACTCCCAAGTCCGGGGTTTTGTGTCACATATACTGCTTGAGTGCCGGGCGCAGCGCACGGAACAGCACGAAGAAGATCACGCTGTTCAGCCCCGCCTTCACCAGATTGAAGGGCAGCAGCACCACCCACAGCAGGCCGCGCACCATACCGTAGGCCGCCACCGCATCGGCAGAAAACTCCCCTGCCCCGCCGCTGATGAAGATGCCGAAAGACTCCGCTATCGGCACGCCGAAAAACAGCACCGGCGTGAAGATGAAGTTCAAGGGCAGCATCAGCAGCGCCATGGCACAGGTGCCAACAGCCAGCCCGCCGATCAGCGCCGGCAGCGTCCGGCCGCCCGCCCGCCAGATCAGCGGCGCCAGCAGCACCAGCGCACCGGATGCACATACGTGCATGATAAAGCCGATGATGCCATTCCCGCCCAGCATAAAGGCCTGTATGGCCGAGGCCGCCACCAGCACCGCCAGCCCCGCGCCCGGCCCCAGCACGAAAGAGGCCAGCAGCACCGGCACATCCGCCATATCGTATTCCAGATACGGCGCGGCGGGAAACAGCGGCAGACGGATCAGCAGCACCAATACTACCGAGATGGCGGTGAGCATCGCCATCAATACCAATCGCTTGGTCTTGTTTTGCATGAAAATACCTCCTTAAACAGAAAATACCCCTGCGCGCAGGGGTACAGACAAGCCGCCGGGAGACACTGCTCCCCGCCTTGCCTGATCTTTTCTCATCCGGACTATACCGTCGGCTTCGGAATCTCACCGAATCAGCTTGCGCTCGCGGGCTTTAGCGGAAAACCGCCATACCGCCGGTGGGGAATCGCACCCCGCCCCAAAGATCTCCGATATGAAGATGCAACTATTATATGCGATATGCCTCCCCTATGCAACCACGAATTTTTGTGGTACACTTATTTTATCACAGCCAGGAGGTGAGCTTATGAAAAATGCTTTTGATGAAGGTCTGCCGCAGATATCGCCCCAGCTGCAGGAATTGCTGAACGCCATCACCGCCGTGCCCCCGAACGCCGCCGAGGCAGAGCAGCTGCTGAAGCGGCACTGCTACCGCAAAGATGAGCTCTCCGGGCTGCTGCCGCTGCTGTATATCTACCACGGCAGCGTGACAGCCGACGCACAAAACAGCGCTGTTCTGCGCCTGCTGCTGCAGCATGGCGCCGACCCGGAACAGACCGATGCCGAGGGGCTCAGCGCCTACGATAAACTGGAGCAGGCGCTGGACGCTGTCAAATCCTACACCGAAGCAGAATACCTGCGCAGCCTGTGGCGCATCATGCAGAGCGAGGGGCCGATGCCCATCTTCAGCGGCGCACTGGCCTGGACGATGCCCGATTTCCACGATGCCTATGTGGCAGAACGCACCGCCATAAAAAAAGCTGAGGGGATATCCTGGTTCGGCCGCAAAAAGAATACCGACCATATCAAGCGCCGCTTCACCGCCGAAAACTTCTATTACCGCTACGATGAAGAATGCCGCTGCTACCTGCTCTATGAGCGCGGCACCGACAAGCTGGTGGGCGGCAGAGGCGATATCCCGAAAAAGTTTCGCGGTAAAGCCATCGCCGAAAAGTGGCGCGATTGACCCACGAGCATACAAAAAAGCTCCCTTGCAGCAAGGGAGCTTTTGTTTTGCTTATTCGGCAGCTTCTGCGGGTGCAGCCTGCGGACGGCCGACCACGCGCATACGCTTCTTCCAGTGGCCGCTCTTATAGACAATGATATTCAGCAGGCAGCCGACCGTCCAGGCGATCAGCAGCGAACCGAAAATGGCGATGGGGCGACCATTGGGCCATTCCGGGCAGCGGGTGAGATAAGCCAGCAGATAGGCCAGCGGCATACGCAAGATAACGGTGTTGAACAGGGAGATCCACATCGGGGTCATGGTATCGCCCGCGCCGCGCATCACACCGGAAAGCACCTGCGTTACAGCAAAGGCGATGTAGCCGACCGCCAGCACGCACATCATACGGTAGCTGAGGTCGATCAGATACTGGGTATCGGTGAAGATATCCATCAGATATTTGCCGAAGATGAGAATACCGCAGACCATCACCGCCGAAGTACCCACGGCGATCTTCAGGCCCTGCGCCGTGCCCTGCTTCACGCGGTCCATACGGCCCGCGCCCACATTCTGGCCGGTATAGGTGGTCATGGTGTTGCCGAAGGTGAAATTGGGCATCATGGCAAAGCCGTCCACGCGCATCACGATAACGTTGCAGGCGATCATCAGTTCGCCCAGGCTGTTGGTCAGCGCCTGTACGATCATCGCCGAAGCCGAGAAGATCATCTGCGTCAGACCGGCCGGCAGGCCAAGAGAGATGATGCGGCCGGCATAGTAACGGTCCGGCTTCAGCATCTTCCAGTTCAGATCAAAGACATTGCTCAGCATCTTCAGGCGGATCAGGCAGCCAAAGGCAGAGATAAACTGCGCGACAACAGTAGCCAGCGCTACGCCGGACACGCCCAGCCCCAGCTCAATAACGAAATAGAGGTCGAGACCAAGGTTGATGAAGGTTGCCAGCAGGAGGAACAGCAGCGCAGAAAGCGAATCGCCCAGGCCGCGCAGAATGCCGGAAAGGATATTGTAGAAGCAGCCGCCGTAAACGCCGATGAAGAGGATGTTCAGGTACTGCTCGCACCAGTCGATGATGCTGGCCGGAGTATCCAGCAGCAGCAGCAGCGGGCGGGTGATCAGCGGCGCCACGATCATAATGATCGCACCGGCGATAAAAGTGAGGCTGATGCAGTTGCCGATAGTGTGGGAAAGACCCTTGCGGTCTTTGGCGCCAAAGCACTGGGCGACCATGATGCCGGCACCGGTAGAAATACCGATGAACAGCGTCAGCAGCATATTGACGATGGGACCGGAGCTGCCGACGGCAGAGAGGGCATTATCGCCGACAAATTCGCCGACGACCGCCGTATCCACGGTATTATAGAGCAGCTGCGCCACATTGCCGATCAGCATCGGCACGGCAAATTCGGCGATGCGCTTCCACGGCGCACCCTGCGTCATATCACGCGGGGCAAAAATACGCGTCAGCCAGCCCCAGAGGCGCTTGATTATAGACTTATTTTCTACAGCAGCAGTAGTCATTAGAGCACACTTTCTTATCTAAATATACTTATCGATACAAGCCTTGATTATAGCACTATTTACAGATAATGGCAAGCAAATAATAGGCAAAACTCAAGCAAAAAGTGCCCTTGCTGCAGCGATCAGCAGATGCTTGTCGCCGTCACGCTCCAGCCGATGCCCGCCGCCCTCTACGGTGATCAGCAGCGCGCCCTTTTCCGCGGCGAAGCGCTGGGCCGAGGCATACGGCACCTCGCCGTCCTCCGTGCCGTGCACCATCATCAGCCGCATCATGCCGGGGGCATAGCTGATAAAGGCATCATGCGCATCGAAGTCATCGTACAGCTGCGGGTAGATACGCAGCTTGCGATCCCAGCCCAACTCGTACCAGCCCTGCCCGGCCAGCTGCGCCCACTGCTCTGCCGTGGTATCCGCACGGAATATCTGCGGCATATCCACCGCCCCGCTGCGCAGCATCAGCCGCTGCCCGGCGGGCGCGCACAATGCGGCAAAGAGCAGCAGTATGTAGCCGCCGAAGCTGCTGCCGAAGTAGCCGATCTCCGCCTGCGGCGCCAGCTGCTGAATATAGGCTTCCGCCGCCCGGACGTCGGCCAGGCAGTTGGCCACGGTCAGCCCGTCGCCATCAAGCTCATGCTCGCCATGCCCCGGGAAGTCCATCGCCAGCACGCCGATGCCCAGATCCGCCAGCTCTTCTGCCAGCAGATGCGGCGTGCCGCTGTGCTTCTCGCTGCAAAAGCCGTGGCAGACCAGCAGCACCAGCCGCTCGTCACCCTTTATATTATGCCATACCGGCACGCCGTGACCGGCGCCCGCTACAGTTACGCTGCAAATATCCATATAGACCTCCTAAACATACTTTTCCACTTCTACCAGCAGGCGGCCCTTGCGGCTTTCGCCCACTTCGCCGCGGTAGATGAAGCGCCCCAGCCCGCGCAGCGAGACCAGCTCGCCCTCTTTGAGCCGCCGCGCCCCGTCTTCCACCTGCAGCCCGTCCACGAAGACCTTGCGCGCTGCCAGCAGCTCTGCCGCATCGCCGCGCGAAAGGTGGTAGAGATGGGCGATCACCGTATCCAGCCGCGCCTGGCTGACATTGACCCGGAAGCGCTCCGTCTGCCGCACCGCTTCCGGCGGCGGGGTGGCGCAGAGGCGGCAGCTGACATTGGCGCGTCCCACCGAAGTCAGCTCGCGGCAGATAAAGTCGGCCATCGCCTCGCGGCAGAACAGCACCGCGCCGCGCTCCAGCACGATGATATCGCCCAGCTGCTCGCGTTCCAGCCCCAGCGCCAGCAGCGCCCCCAGATAATCGCGGTGACCGAGGCGGATGTCGCTCTTCGGCGGCAGCACCACCTCCAGACAGGCGATGGGGTACGGCTCGTCGTAGCCGCACAGCTCCTCGCTGCCGCAGCGCAGCATCAGCCGCTCACAGCCATCCGCCCCGCCAAACAGGGAGATACCACAGGGCGGCAGCTGGCGGCGGCATTGCTGCAGCACATCCTGCTCTGCCAGAGAGAGGAAGCCGCTATAAGTATAAATGCCGCTGTTGTAGGCACGCTCGGCCAATTCGCTCAGGCGGCGGCGCAATAAGGCTGTATCGTCCATCGGCTATCCCCTCCTTTTTCCTTATTATATCAATCATAACGCATCGGCAGCGATTTTTGTAGTAGCATCTTGGCAAAAAATAAGCTATACTTAGCACATGGTCTTTAAAAATTCAACAAGGAGCAATCTGTTATGAGCAATTCTCCCTTTTCCCGCCGCAATCTGATGCTGTACGGCTATGTGCTGGCCATCACCTGCTACGGCCTCAGCATCGCCTATTATGCCACCGGCAATCAGCTGGCCGGCGCCCGCTTCCTCATCCCCGGCAGCGCCTTCCTGCTCGCCAGCTCCCTGCTGCGCCTCCGCAGTGCCAAGCAGCGCCAGAAGCAGAGCGGCAAACCCGGCAAATCTAATAAGAAGAAATAAGTATTTTGAAAAATACTTGTCCCCCTGCCCCACCGCGCCAAGCAGCGCCAGAAGCAGAGCGGCAAACCCGGCAAATCTAACAAGTCTAATAAGAAGAAATAACCACATCAAGGAGGTTTATTATGAGCGATTTCAATATCCCGCGCATTATTGTCGATTCGCATCTTGATATGTGCATGTACCTGCGTCAGGAACATCAGAACGGCCGCAACGGCGTGATCAAGAGCGACTATCTGGAAGATATCAAGGCCGGCGGCGTCAATGTCATCGTCTCCGCCATCTACACCGATGCCACCGATATCAACGGCGGCTGGCTGCAGCAGGCCTGCGAGCAGATCGCCGCACTCTATGCCGAGCAGGAAGCCACTCCCGGCCTGTTCCGCCTCTGTACCAGCTACGACGAGATCGTCGCTACGGTCAATGCCGGTGAGCTGGCCATCCTGCTCTCCTTCGAGGGCTGCGAGCCGCTGGGCAATAATCCGGAGCTGCTGCCGCTCTTCCACCGCCTTGGCGTACGCGGCCTCGGCCTCGCCCATGCCCGCCGCAACCTGGCCTGCGACGGCGCTCGCTACACCAGCGGCAAATACGATATGGGCGGCGGCCTCACCGCGCTGGGCGCCGAATTCGTCACCACCGCGCAGCGTCTCGGCATGCTGCTGGATGTATCCCACTTAAACGACGCCGGCACCGCCGACGTGCTGGAGCTGGCCACCGGCCCGGTCATCGCCAGCCACAGCAACTGCCGTGCCCTGAACCCCACCCAGCGCAACCTGCCGGATAGCCTGATCAAGGCCATCGGCGATACCGGCGGCGTGATCGGCATCAACGGCTGCAGCATCATCTGCGGCGTACAGCCGCACGAGACCACGCTCTCCTACCTGGTCGACCACATCGACCATATGGTAGAAGTGACCGGCTGGCAGCATGTGGGCCTCGGCTTCGATCTGGCGGAGCGCATCATGCCCGGCGCCTCCATCACTGTCAACGGCACTTCCGTCCCCGTCTTCGATATCGTGAAGAATTATGCCGCCCTGCCGCAGCTGACCGCCGAACTGCAAAAGCGCGGCTACACGGAAGAAATGATCGACGGCATCTACGGCAAGAACTTCCTGCGCGTCTATAAAGAGATACTTAAATAATTTGTACTATTTTTCGTTTTAACGGATAAAAGTGCCTATTGCATTTATACAACTTACTTGATATAATCAGGAACATAAGGCAAGTTTGGCAATAAGAGTTGATATTTCCAACTTGTTACTTATAACTAACACAGAATTTTTAGGAGGAGAACACATGAAGAAGAAACTTGCAGTTATCCTGATGCTCGTTCTGGCGCTGTGCTGCTTCGCGGCCTGCGGCGGCGAAAAAGAAGCCGATGACGGCGTCAAATCCGTCACCTTCTCTCTGCTGGGCAGCCCGGAAAGTCTGGACCCCGCCACCACCACCAGCGGCGCTTCCCTGATGGTAGAGATCCAGATGTACAACACTCTGGTTTACTCCGATGGCGGTATGGTCAGCTCCGACATCCGTCCGGAACTGGCTACCGACTGGACCATTTCTGATGATGGCCTCACCTACACCTTCAACCTGCGCAACGATGTATACTTCCACAACGGCGAAAAATTCACCGCCGCCGATGCCAAGTACACCTTCGACCGCGTTATGGTAGAACCCTACACCTCTTACCTCACCGTCATGATCAAAGACACCGTAGTCGTTGATGAAGACACCTTCCAGGTAAACCTGCTCTATCCCAGCGCCGACTTCCTGCCGATGTGCGGTATGATCTACTTCGCCATCGTCAACGAAAAGGCCATCACCTCCAGCGAAACCTTCATGTATGAACCCGTCGGCACCGGCCCCTACATGCTGGCTGACAAGTTCGTTCCCGGCCAGGGCTTCAAATTCGTCTACAACGAAAATTACTGGGGCGCTGAACCCGACATCAAAGAAATCAACTTCGAAATCTATCCCGATACCAATACCGCCGTTATCGCCCTGCAGAATGGCGAAATCGACTTCGCTCCTGCTCTCACTGTTAACGACGTAGCCATCGTTGAAGCTGACAAAGACCTGAAGCTCTATCAGGAACCCAGCTACACCATCAACTACCTGACCATGAACAAGAATGGCGCTCCCTACAACAACGACCTCGTTCGTGATGCTATCAACCACGCCATCAACAAAGAAGACCTGCTGCTGGGCGCCGTTGACGGCGTAGGCGAAATCGCCAACTCCCCGCTCAACTCCCTGATGCTCGGTTACACCGAAGACATCCCCTTCAACGAATATGACCTCGAAAAAGCCAAACAGCTGATGATCGACGCCGGCTATCCGGATGGCTTCAGCTGCAACCTGCTCGTCAACTCCTCCAATGCCACTTCCATGAAGCTGGCCCAGATCATCCAGTATCAGCTGGCTCAGATCGGCATCGACGTATTCGTCGACCAGCAGGAAAAGGCCACCTGGAGCAGCAACCTCTCCAACTCCAACTTCGAAATCGCCCTCGGCACCCTCAACTGGCCGGATTCCAACAACATGGTCACCTACCTGTACCACACTCAGGGTACCTTCAACTATGACCGTGCCTACAGCAACCCGGAAATGGATGCCCTGATCGAACAGGCCAGCCAGGAACTCGATACCGCCAAGCGTGCTGATCTGTATGAACAGATCGTCAAGCTCGGCCACGAAGACCTGCCGATCATCTGCCTGCTCTTCCCCAACGAAATCGTCGGTGCCAACGCCAAGATCGATGGCATCAAGATCTTCGATAACACCTACTTCCCGGTATACTACTGGACCCTGAACGAATAGTTCATATCCGGTACAGCTTCATCTGAACAATTAACTTGATATAGGGGGGACGCTGATATCAGGTCCCCCCTATTCTTGTTTTCAGCACGCGAAAGGAGACAGCTTCCTTGCTTAAATACATAGCAAAACGCCTGCTTTATCTGATCCCGGTCATGCTGGGCATCATCTTCATCGTCTTTACCATCATGTATTTCTCCCCCGGCGACCCGGCCCGCCTGATCCTTGGCGACCGCGCTCCGGAAGCACAGGTAATGGAACTGCGAGAAGCCATGGGTCTGAACGATCCCTTCCACGTACAGTTCTTCGATTATCTGAAGGGCATTCTCCACGGCGACTTTGGTAAATCCTACCAGCTGAACCTGCCGGTATGGGATGTACTGAAGGCACGCTTCCCGCTGACGCTGATTTTGGCGATCATGACCATGATCATCTCGGTGGGCATAGGCATGCCGGTCGGCATCCTCTCGGCGGTAAAGCAATACACCGCCATCGATGCCTTTGCGGTAGTATTTGCCTTGCTGATGGCCTCCATCCCCGCCTTCTGGCTGGGCATGCTGCTGCAATTGCTATTCTCGCTAAACTTAGGCTGGCTGCCATCGTCCGGCTTCAAAGGGTTTGAGTACCTGATCTTGCCTTCCGTCACCCTGGGCTGCATCAACTGCGCCACCATCATGCGTATGACCCGCTCCAGTATGCTGGAAGTTATCCGTCAGGACTTCATCCGCACCGCCCGCGCCAAGGGCGCCTCGGAAAAGCGCGTCATCTTCAAGCATGCGCTGAAGAACGCCATCATCCCCGTACTCACCGTAGTGGGCAACTCCTTCGGTGCCAGTCTGGGCGGCGCCGTAGTTACCGAGACCGTATTCGGTCTGCCCGGCATGGGCACGCAGCTGGTCACCTCTATCCGCCAGCTGGATAACCCGATGGTTTTAGCCGGCGTTATTCTCATCGCGCTGGCCTTCTGCCTGGTCAATCTGTGCGTAGATATCCTCTACACCTTCATTGACCCGCGCATCAGAAACTAGGAAGGGAGGAAGAAATATGGCACAGCAAAATCCCGCCGCACAGGCACCGACCAAAAAGCGCAGCCAGGCTCAGGAAGTATGGATGCGCCTGAAAAAGAACAAGCAAGCCATGGCCGGTCTGTTCGTGTTCATCGTCATCTGCATCATCGCCATTTCTGCTCCTCTCTTTATCGATTACGATACTCAGGTAGTACAGCAGAACATCCCCAATAAGATCAAGCCGCCGAGCGCCGAGCATCCGTTGGGCACCGACGCCCTCGGCCGCGACGTAATGGCCCGTCTCATCTACGGCGCCCGCATCTCGCTCACCATCGGCCTGATCACCGCCATCTCTGCGCTGACCATCGGCGGCCTCATCGGCGCCGTGGCCGGTTTCTACGGCGGCAAGCTGGATGATATCCTGATGCGTATCATGGATATTTTCCTCTCCCTGCCCTCGATGCTGCTGGCCATCGCCGTCATCGCCTCGCTGGGCTCCGGCATCACCAATATTATGATCGCCGTCGCGGTGTCGTACATACCATATTACGCGCGTATCATCCGCTCTTCGGTGCTTTCCATCCGCAATAAGGAATATATCGAATCGGCCCGCGCCATCGGCACCAGCGATTTCCGCATCATCATGAAGCATATCATCCCCAATGCCATCGGCCCGGTCATCGTACAGGCCACCCTCGGCGTCGGCGAGATCATCATCTCCGCCGCAGGCTTAAGCTTCCTTGGCCTCGGTATCGAACCGCCGCTGCCGGAATGGGGCAAAATGCTCTCCGAAGGTAAAGAAGTTATCCGCAGCTCGCCGTACCTGGTCATCTTCCCCGGTCTGTGCATCATGACCACCGTACTCTCGCTCAACCTGCTGGGCGACGGCCTGCGCGATGCGCTGGATCCCAGACTTAAATAAGGAGGCCGCACATGGAAAATAATATCGAAAATATGGAAAATATTATTGACGAAACCATGGCAGAGGCCGCCGAAGTGGAACGCCCGATGCTCAGCATCGAAAACCTGAGCATTGAATTCCACGCCTACAAAGAAGTGGTCCACGCCGTAAACAATATCGACCTGCAGCTGGAAGAAGGCGAAACGCTCGGTCTGGTCGGCGAGACCGGCGCCGGCAAAACCACCACCGCCCTCGGCATCATGGGCCTGCTGGAAAAGCGCACCAGCCGCATCACTTCCGGCGAGATCTGGTTCAAGGGCGAAAATCTGCTGCAGAAGCCGGAAAAAGATATGTTCAATGTCCGCGGCAGCCAGATCGCGATGATCTTCCAGGATCCGATGACCAGCCTGAACCCGCTGCAGCGCGTCGGCGACCAGATCGCCGAGGTTATCGAGCTGCACGAAGACATCTCCAAAGAAGAAGTAGAAAAGAAAGTTGATGCGATCATGGAAAGCGTCGGCCTGCCCGCCGCGCGTAAAGTGGAATATCCGCATCAGTTCTCCGGCGGCATGAAGCAGCGCATCGTCATCGCCATCGCGCTGGCCTGCAACCCCACCCTGCTGATCGCCGACGAGCCCACCACCGCGCTGGATGTTACCATTCAGGCGCAGATCCTGCACATGATCGAAGAGCTGAAGCAGAAGCATAACACCTCGATGATCCTCATCACCCATGACCTGGGCATCGTGGTGGAAATGTGCAACAAGGTCGCCATCATGTATGCCGGCGAGATCGTCGAATCCGGCACGGTCGAAGATATCTTCGAAGACCGCCGCCACCCCTACACCGTCGGCCTCTTCAATTCCATCCCCAATCTCGAAGACGACCAGGATCGCCTCACGCCCATCGACGGCCTGATGCCCGACCCGGTCAACCTGCCCACCGGCTGCAAGTTCCACCCGCGCTGCCCCTATGCTACCGAGCGCTGCGCCTGCGAGCTGCCGCTGCCGCAGGAGGTAAAGCCCGGTCACTTCGTCCGCTGCCACCTGCAAGACCCGCAGCAGCCTGAAGAAGGAGGTGCCGAAGCATGAGCAAGACCCTGCTGGAAGTAAACAACCTGAAAAAATACTTCAAGACCAAGAACGGCCTGCTCCACGCTGTAGACGATGTCTCCTTCACCATCGAAGAGGGCAAAACCTTAGGCGTCGTCGGCGAATCCGGCTGCGGCAAATCCACGCTCGGCCGCGTCACCCTGCGCCTGCTGGAACATACCGATGGCGAAGTCAAATTCGAGGGCAAAGATGTACTGGCCATGTCCAAGAGCGAAATGCGCCAGATGCGTAAGCAGATGCAGATCATCTTCCAGGATCCCTACGAATCCATCAACCCGCGCATGAGCATCGGCGAGCTGATCGCCGAGCCGCTGATCGTCAACAATATCTGCAAAAAGTCGGAGATCAACGCCCGCGTAGCCGAGCTGATGGATACCGTCGGTCTGGCCGAGCGCCTGATCAACTCCTATCCGCATGAGCTGGATGGCGGCCGCCGCCAGCGTATCGGCATCGCCCGCGCCCTCTCCGTCAACCCCAAATTCATCGTCTGCGACGAACCGGTATCCGCGCTGGACGTATCGATTCAGGCGCAGATCCTCAACCTGATGCAGGACCTGCAGCGTGACCGCGGCTTCACCTATATGTTCATTTCTCACAACCTCAGCGTCGTCAAGCATATCTCCGACGATATCATGGTCATGTACCTGGGCAAGGTCGTAGAAAAAGCCCCCAAGGCCGAACTGTTCCGCAACCCGCTGCATCCCTATACCCAGGCCCTGCTGGAGGCCATCCCCGTACCGAAGCTGAGCAGCCGCGGCCGCAAGCGCGAGATCTTGCAGGGCGAGATCAAATCGCCGATTAACCCCAAGAACGAATGCCGCTTCGCCAACCGCTGCAAATACGCCACCGAACAATGCCGCTGCGGCACGCCGGAACTGCGTGAAGTCAGCCCCGGACACTTCGTTTCCTGCTATAATGTCTGATGAATCAGGAGGTAGCTATGAAACAGTACAATTATTATCGCGCCGGTATCCTGATCGCCCGCTTCCAGATCAGCGCCGATACCGTGCTGTGCTCCCCGCGTGACCTGAAAACGATGGAATTCGCCCCCTATGCCCCCTTCGCTCTGCCGCTGAAGCCCTTCGAGGCCGATCTGGACAAGCGCCTCGCCGATGCGGTAGCGCTGCTGCAGCAGGGCGCCCTGCCGGAAGGCTATGAGCTGATGGCCGAAGTAAGCGGCGGCGAGCTGAAAGGCGAAATGTGGATTCAGCCGCTGGGCAAAAATCCGCTGGACGTGGTGCTGTGCGATGGCCGCATCGTCGCCACCATCGATAACGAACGCAACTACATCGGCCTGATGGTAGAAGAAGGCTTCGAGCCGCTGACGCCGCAGGCTGCCATGGGCGAAGAGCTGCTCTCCAAACCCACCTACGGCATCGAATTCATCGGCACGGAAATGGTAGAGATGCGCGACGGCATCAAGCTGGCCACCGATATCTACCTGCCCACCCCCCGCGCCGAAGGCCAGAAATTCCCCACCGTACTGATTCGCACCTGCTACAATAAGTTCGGCGTCGGCCAGTTCTTCTGCTTCGCGCATTACGGCTATGCCGTAGTAGCGCAGGATACCCGCGGCCGCGAGCTTTCCGAAGGCGTCTGGCAGCCGATCATCAACGAAAAGGATGACGGCGACGACACCCTGAACTGGCTGGCCGCCCAGCCGTGGAGCGACGGCGGCGCCGGTATGATCGGCGCATCCTACCTCGCCATCGTGCAGTGGCAGGTAGCCGCCAGCGGAAACCCGCACCTCAAGGCTATGATCAGCATGGTCACCGGCGGCGTGCCGATGTTCGACTTCCCCCATGCCTCCGGCGTGCTCTCCCCCGGTACCATGGCCTGGTGCAGCTCCATGCGCACCCCCAAATTCGACCCCAGCGAAATGCTGCGCGAAGACTGGGACGAAGTGCTGCTGCACCGCCCCATCCGCGAACTGCCCCTGCGCGGCATCGGCGAAGAGATCCCCTTCTGGACGGAATGGATGGATCACGAATACTATGACGGCTACTGGCACAAGGCCAACTTCCTGGTCAATCAGCACAAGATCGACTACCCCTGCATGTATGTTTCCGGCTGGTACGATGATGTAAACGTCGGCAGCATGCAGACCTGGGAAATGATGAAGCGCAATCAGCGCAAGAATCAGAAGCTGATCAGCGGCGCCTGGCTGCATAAGATGAACGTCTGCCGCGATATCCACAATATCTACTTTGGCAGCAATGCCATCCGCCATGATATGTTCTACCAGTATCTGCGCTGGTACGACCGTTTCTTGAAGGGCATCGAAAACGGCATCGACAAGGAGCCGCCGGTAGATTACTTCACCATCGGCGAAAACAAGTGGCACACCGCCACCGCCTGGCCGCCGCTTGATGCTGTGGATACCGAGCTCTACCTCGATAGCTGCGGCAAAGCCAACACCAGCAACGGCGATGGCAAGCTCGCCTGGGACTACCCCACCACCGCCGCCACCGATGACTACACCTACGATCCGGCTGATCCCACGCCCTTCCTCATCGACGTGAGCGAAAACGAGTGCAAACCGCCGGAAAACTACCGCGAAGTGGAACTGCGCGATGACGTTCTGGTCTACACCACCGCTCCCCTGGAAAAAGACGTCACCATCACCGGCGAACCGAAGGCCGTCATCTATGCCGCCTCCGATGCCAAGGATACCGACTGGGTAGTACGCATCACCGACGTGGATGAAGAAGGCAACTCCACCCGCCTCAGCGACGGCATCATCCGCGCCAAGTATCGCCGCTCCTTCATCGAGCCGGTACTGCTGCTGCCGGGCGAGATCGTCCGCTACGAGATCCCGCTCACCTGGATCTCCAACCGCTTCGTCGCCGGCCACCGCATCCGCGTGGAAGTGACCAGCGGCGCCGATAACTCCATCTTCCCCAACACCAACACCGGCCTGCCGCTGTGCGATGATGTCGATACCGTCATCGCCCACCAGAAAGTCTACCACGGCGGCCGCTACCCCAGCTGCGTGATCCTGCCGATCATGCCGGAAGAAGCATAAACCGTGATAAAGGCGCACCGTACGGTGCGCCTTTTGCTTTCTCCCCTACCCCACACAGGCAAAAAGAGCCTCTCTGCGCGGCAACTGCAGCGGCTGTATTCAGTTGTCCACCTGATGTGCCAAAACCGCGCAGAAGCAAAATTTTTGCGGCTGCGGCAGGTGTGCGGCGGCTTTTGTCGAATCATAGTGCGTCTTAGAATTTACCGCAAAAAGGAGCATCACCCATGCATCATGTATACGCTACCCGCGGCACCTGTGCCAAGGCTATCGAATTTGACTTAAACGACGGCATCATCAGCAATGTCCAGTTCCGCGGCGGCTGCCACGGCAATCTGCAGGGCATCTCCAAGCTGGTAGAAGGCATGAAAGCCGAAGACGTCATCGCCCGCTGCAGCGGTATCCGCTGCGGCATCAAGAGCACTTCCTGCCCCGATCAGCTGACCAAAGCCCTGGCTGAAGCGCTCGGCAAATAAGCACACACCAACAAAAAAGCCGCCTCTTTCGAGGCGGCTTTTAGTATTATCTCTTACTGAGCAAATTCGCGCAGGATCTCTTCCCACAGCTTTTCATAGTAGCTGCGTACGGCGGGGTCAAGATCGTGGAAGTATTCGGTATGCGGCATATCTTCTGCGGCGGGATAGAGCACCTCGCTGTCAGCGAGGCTGTAGTCGGGGTTATTGCGTACAGCCAGGTTGGGAGAAGCGTAGCAGATGTATTCGGCTACGGCGGTGGCGATTTCCTTTTCCAGCATGAAGTTGATGTACATCAGCGCGGCTTCATAGTTCTGCGCATTGGCGGGGATGCACATGGAATCGACGAAGATATTGGTACCCTCTGCCGGGTAGACAAAGGCCAGGTCTTCGTTCACATCATACATGGTGAGGAAGTCGCCGGCATAATAGGGTGCCAGCGCGGCATTGCCGCCTTCCATCTTGTTGAAGACTTCGTCCATCACGCGGCCCTGCAGCAGCGGAGCCTGCTCTTTCAGCTTGGCGGCAGCGGCGTCCCACTCGGTCAGGTCGGTAGTGTTGAGGCTGACGCCGATCAGGAACTGAGCGATGGCGAAAGCATCGCGCGGATTGTTGAAGGTGAGGATATCATCGGCATAGCGTTCGTCCCACATGGCAGACCAGCTGGTAGGCGCTTCTTCCACCAGTTCGGTGTTGTAGATGAGACCGACCATGCCCACGGTATAGGGCACGGAATACTGATCTTCCGGGTCGAAATACTGGCCGTGATAAGCGGGGTCGATATTGCCATAGTTATCGATCTTGGAAATATCGATGGGCTGCAGCATATCTTCGCCGATCATGCGGGCGATCATATAATCGGAGGGGATGATCACGTCATAAGCCACGGCGCCGCCGGCCATTTTGCCGTACATCGCTTCGTTGCTGTCATACGTGGTGTAGTTGACCTTGATGCCGGTCAATTCTTCAAACAGAGCATTTACGTCCAAAGAACCTTCGCTGCCGTCGGAGATATATTCGCCCCAGTTAAACACATTGAGCGTAGTGCCGGCCAGATCCTTGGTATAGGTGCCGGTCAGCTCCAGATCTTCTACGGAAACTTTTTCGCCGCCGCAAGCACAGCACAGCAGCATTACACAGATCAGCATTAAAGCCAAAACTTTTTTCATCAATTATTTTGCTCCTTTCGCGTCCCGCTCCGATCTGGCCTGCAATACATTGACCAGGATCAGCAGCAGCAGAATGGTGATAAAGATAACGCTGGAAAGCGCGTACATATCGGGTTTGACCGTCTTTTTGGTCATAGAGAAGATCATCAGCGGCAGGGTCTGGAAGCCGGAGCCGTTGGTGTAATAGCTGATGACAAAGTCATCCAGCGACAGCGTAAAGGCCATCAGGAAAGCAGCCAGTACGCCGCTGCGGATCGACGGCAGCACCACCTTGAAGAAGGCCTGCCGCGGCGTGCAGCCCAGATCCATCGCCGCCTCCGGCAAGCGCCGGTCTACCTGCCTCAGCTTCGGCATCACGTTCAGGATGACATACGGCAGGTTGAAGGTGACGTGGGCGATCAGCAGCGTAATGAAGCTCAGCGAGGTAGCCAGGCCCATCAGGCGGCCGACGAAGACGAACAGCAGCATCAGCGATACGCCGGTCACGATATCCGGATTCATCATCGGGATATTGGTGGTGGTCATCACCGCGCTGTTCAGCCACTTATTACGCATACCGTCGATGCCCACCGCCGCCATCGTACCCAGCACGGTAGCGATAGTGGCAGAAAGCAGCGCCAGCACAAGCGTATTCTTCAGCGCGGTAATAGTATCGCTGCTGGAAAACAGCTCCGCATACCAGCGCAGGGAAAAGCCGGTGAAAACCGAGGTGCTGCGGCCTTCGTTGAAAGAAAAGAAGACCATGACCAGCAGCGGCGCATAGAGGAATACATATACCGCCGCGGTGAGGAAGCGATCGAAAAATTTGTTCATACGATCATCCCGCCTCCTTCCCCGTCATCATCGGCAAAGCGGTTCATCACGGCCATCGAGATCAGCACGAATACCATCAGTACCAGCGAGATCGCCGCGCCTAAGTTGTAGTTATAGGCCGTCTGTATCTGTCGCTCGATGGTATCGCCGATCAGCATGATCTTGCCGCCGCCGAGCTTTTGCGAAATATAGAAGGTGCTGATAGAGGGCACAAAGACCATAGCGATGCCGGAGATAACCCCGGGCAGCGACAGCGGCCAGATAATATGGCGCAATTTGGCAAAGGAATGTGCGCCCAGATCATCCGCCGCCTCCAGCAGCGAATTGTCGATCTTGCTCATGATAGTGTAAATGGGCAAGATCATATAAGGCAGATAGTTGTAGACCATACCGAGGATGACCGCACCGGCGGTGCCGATCATCTTCCACGGGCCAAGGCCCATCATGCCCAGCAGATTGTTGATGATACCGTTGCGCTCGAGGATATTCATCCACGAATAAGTGCGGATCAGCAGGTTCATCCACATCGGCAGCATCACCAGCAGCATCATCATCTGCTGCTTGGCCGCGCTCTTTTTGCTCATAAAGTAGGCAAACGGATAAGCGATGACAAAGGTGATGGCGGTGGCGATGAGGGCATATTTGATCGAGATCCAGAAGGTCTGCTTATAATTGGCCAGCTCTTTGATATTGGCCATGGTAAAGGCGCCACTCGCATCGGTGAAGGCATAATAGGCCACGATGAACAGCGGCACCAGAATAAAGATCGCTGCCCACAGCAAGTACGGAGCATTGATCAGTACCTGAGCGTAGGAACGTCTTTGTTTCATTCTTCCTCGTCCTCCGTAAGCTCGCTGAGCTGCTCCAGCTCATCACTGTAAGAGCTGTAATCGCCGTATTTACCGGAGTACTGGGATTTTTTCATTACGTGGATGGCGTCGGGCTCGATATACAGGCCCACCACATCGCCCACATGGTGTTCGTCGGTGGTCTGGATCATCCACTTGAAGCCGTCGATATCGACGATGATCTCAAAATGCACGCCGCGGAAAGTGACGGAAGTGACCTCACCCTTCAGCATGCCCCGAACCACCGGCACGATATCCACGTCTTCCGGGCGCACTACCACGTCCACCGGCTCATTGGGCGCAAAGCCCTTGTCCAGGCAGTCGAAGTCGTGACCGGCAAAGCGGGCGGTAAAGTCGCAGGGCATCACGCCATCCAGGATATTGGATTCGCCGATGAAGTCCGCCACGAAAGCGTTCTGCGGCTCATTGTAGATCTCGATGGGAGTGCCGATCTGCTGCACCTTGCCCTCATTCATCACCACCACGGTATCAGACATAGAGAGTGCCTCTTCCTGATCGTGGGTGACGTAGATGAAGGTGATGCCCAGCTTCTTCTGGATATTTTTCAGTTCCACCTGCATGTCTTTGCGCAGCTGCAGATCCAGCGCGGAAAGCGGCTCATCCAACAGCAGCACCTTCGGCTTATTGATGACGGCGCGGGCGATGGCCACACGCTGCTGCTGACCGCCGGAAAGGTGGGTGACGCTGCGCTTTTCGAAGCCCTGCAGGTTGACGAAGCGCAGCATCTCTTCTACGCGCTCTTTGATCTCCGCTTCCGGCACTTTACGCAGGCGCAGGCCAAAAGCGATGTTTTCGTACACGTTGTAGTGCGGAAACAGCGCATAACGCTGAAAAATGGTGTTCACCGGTCTCTGATACGGCGGAACACCATTGATTTCTTTCGAATCAAACAGCACCTGACCGGAAACCGGGTTCAAAAAGCCGGCGATGATACGCAGCGTCGTCGTTTTGCCGCAGCCGGAACGGCCCAGCAGCGTGACGAATTCGCCGTCTTTGATCGCCAGGTTCAGATGGTCCAGCACCATCTCCCCGTCGAATTCCATACAGATGTCTTTAAGTTCGATAATATTCTTGATTTCAGACATTTTGCATCCCCCTTTGCGGCAAAAGACCGCGTAAGCTAATAAGCTCTGCGCGAACCCACACTGGACTAACCGCCGCCCCCGCAAAGAGTTTTATGACAAGCCGCATCAAAAAGCGATGCCGCCGCAGCACACGGTTTCACAGACCGATATCGGTCACGGTTCTTGTTAAGAACTGCCCATTGTGACATCTTATTCAATTAGGGTAAGATGTTTCAGGCGCCGCGGTTTACGCGGCGTGGTGGCACAGATGCAAAACGCATGTTATACCATGTTTTAACTGGTATGACATGACAAATAACATTATAGCACCATCTACTATATTTGTCTATATTTATACAAAAATGTTTTACAAAAGAAAAGAGGCAGAAACCAGCGTTTCTGCCTGCGCTTTTGCGGTATTTTTGCCTATGCGAGGATGCCGAGATGCTCCAGCAGAATCTTGGTGCCAAGAAGTACCAATATCACCCCGCCCAGCACCTGCGACGGCTTCTGGAAGCGGCTGCCCACCAGACTGCCCAGGCGGAAGCCCACCGCACAAAAAGCGAAGGTGACCACGCCGATAGCCGTGACCGCCACCGCCAGATCCACCTGCAAAAAGGCGAAGGTGATGCCGATGGCCAGCGCGTCGATGCTGGTGGCCAGCGCCATCAAAAACATCGTCTTCACGCTCATATCGCCATCCGCCGCCTCGTCCTCATCGGCAAAGGCGGAATAGATCATATTGCCGCCTAAGAATGCCAGCAGACCGAAGGCGATCCAGTGGTCGATAGCCACGATCTGCGCCTGAAACTGCGCCCCCAGCACGAAGCCGATCACCGGCATCAGCGCCTGAAAGCCGCCAAACCACAGGCCGCACCAGGCCGCCTTACGCAGGCTGAAGCGCGGCGTCGCCAGCCCCTTGCAGATCGAGATGGCGAAGGCATCCATAGCCAGCCCCACCGCCAGCAGCAAAAGTTCCGCTGTTCCCATTCCACTCCTCCGCAAAAACGGCGGCAAAGCCGCCCAAACTGCCGTCATTTTAGCATATCCCCGCCCCATCCGTCAACCAAAGCAGAAAGTAATTGCCGAAGCTCAACTATCGTGATATACTAAGCACAGAGCTTTGCCCTATCCTACACAGACCCTATCCTACACAGAAAGGTGTATTCATATGACCGAAGCAGAAAAACAGGTGCAAAACGCGGAAGCCACCGAACAGAAAGACGAAAAGACCAGCTTCAGCTGGGATAATCAGATGAACGACCTGAAAGAGCTGAACTGGAAATGGAAGCTGGATAAAGGCACCATCTTTGTTATCGCAGCCGTGGTATTTGCCCTCACCTTCTATTTCCTCATCGGCGATATCAGTTCGGAGCTGCGCGACGATGCGCTGGTGGTGCAGGCTCAGTTCAAGGATGAAAAGGTCATCCCCTATGAGAGCATCAATAATCTGGAATATCGTTATAGCCATGTGTACGGTGAAAAGATCGGCGCCTTTGAAAGCAACACCACCCGCTGCGGCACCTTCGAAAATCACGATCTGGGCACCTTCAACAACTGGTACACCAATTATGTTTATACGGCCACCCTGGAAACGATTCTCGTTTTTTACGATAATGGCCGCAACTGTCTGGTATTCAATCTGCCCACTGCAGAAGAGACACAGGCTTTCTATCTGGAACTGGCAGAAAAGGCCGGTTTCCCCGCCGTGCTGCCGGAAAAACCGGTCATCATCCCCGATACCGGCTGGTCCGATACCTTCGATTGATCCCCCACCCCATATATTAAAGAGCAAGAGCATCCCAAGCGGATGCTCTTTTTATTTGCCAAAACTTTTTGCAAAAATTTCTAAATAATAATGATTATTGTTATTGACAAATAAAGAAGAGTATGTTATATTCATATCAACAAGAGCGAACACGCTCCGACAAATGAATAAACCCCCATAATTGAGAATAGAATAAAACAAAAAAGGAGAAATGAATTATGAAAAAAGAACTCGCACTGGAAATGAACAAATATCTGGCCAATCTCGGCGTTGCTTATATCAAACTGCACAACCTCCACTGGAACGTGGTAGGCATCAACTTCAAGGGCGTACACGAATATCTGGAAAGCCTGTACGACGGCGTCAGCGAATCTCTGGACAGCATCGCCGAACTGCTGAAAATGCACGACGAAGTCCCCGCCGCCTCCCTTAAAGAATATCTGGAACTGACCAGCATCGAAGAGCTCCCCTCCAAGGAGCTGC
>JAFXLH010000059.1 GCA_017531315.1 Bacillota bacterium | reverse complement strand
GCTGATATCCAGCCTGGCCGCGGCTGCAATCCACCACCGTGAGCGCCGGGGCGATCAGCGAAGTGAGGTCGGCCATAGCCCGCTCGGTGAAGCCGTCATAGCGCGCGGCAAAATCCGGCACGGCGCGGCTGAGCTGCGGCAAAGCCCCGCCAAACAGCAGGCCGTCGCCTATCTTCAGCTTGGGCAGGCTGATCAGCACATCCGCATCCTGCAGCAGCCGGTACACCGGGTAGGACGGCGCTACCAGCGCGCTCATGCAGGCATAGTTTGCCGCCTCTGCCTCGCGCAGGTCTACTATCTCCAGCCCTGCCGCCTGCAGCATCGCCGCATAGCCGCTCTTTTGCAGCAGCTCGTCGAAGGCGAAACCGGGCAGCGGCTGCACCGCCACCGTTACTTTGTGCGCCCCGGCAGCCACCGCTTCTGCGGCCATGGCGGCTACCAGCGCGGGCGCGGTATTCACGCCCATTTCCGCCTCGGGCAGCAGCAGATCGGGGAACAGCACCACGCTGTCGCCGGGCAGCACGATGCCATCCAGCCCCTGCAGATCCTGCAGCACAGCTTTAAGCGGCGCGGCATAGTCGCGGCCGATCTTGCCCGCCCATACGGATACCATAGACATAAGCAACACCTCTTTCCATCAGGAGATGCAATATAGCTATATTTTACCATACCGCCCCCGTACAGGCAATAAAAAAGAGCCTCGCTTAGCGAGGCTCTTTGGTTTCTCAGGCAGTCAGCAGACTGAGGTCGGCGATGGCGGCGGTGAGAGAGCGGATAGCTTTCAGCAGCGCCAGACGGTTATCGCGTACGGCGATGTTTTCGTCCATGACCATAACGTCGGCGAAGAAGGCGTCGGTAGCATCGGCAATGCCGGAGATGGCAGCCAGAGCCGCAGCATAATCGCGGGCGGCCACGAGCGGGGCTACTTCTGCCTGAACGGCGGTCAGCGCAGCATAGAGCTGTTTTTCCGCATCGACCAGCAGCAGGTCGTCATTGACGGTGAGGCCGCTGATGTCGATCTTTTCTTTCTTATCGGCAGCACGCAGCAGATTGGCAGCGCGGGTGAAGGCGCCCTGCAGGCGGGCAAATTCGGCGCCGCCACGGAAGGCTACCAGCGCTTCGGCGCGATGCAGCTGATCGAGCAGATCGTCGGAAGCTACGGCGGATACGGCGCGGATCACGTCGGCAGGCAGCGTTTCGGCAGCGACGTTTTCCCAGCGCTGCTGCATGAAGGCGAGCAGAGCATCGACGGTCTGCTGCTTATCGGCAGCCTGTACCGCTTCACATTCGGCGGCATAGAGGTCGAAGGCATAGGCGCACAGCTCAGCAAGCGGCAGGGTGAGGCCGCGGCGCAGGATGATCTGTACCACACCGGCGGCGGCGCGGCGCAGCGCATAGGGATCCTGAGAGCCGCTGGGGATCATGCCGATGGCAAAGAAGCCGCACAGGCTGTCCAGCTTATCGGCAATGGCGACGGCCATACCGGCCTTGGTTTCCGGCACTTCGTCACCGGCAAAGCGCGGCATGTAGTGCTCGCGGATGCCCTGAGCAACCTGCGGTTCGAAGCCTTTGGCCAGGGTGTAGTATTCGCCCATGATGCCCTGCAGCTCGGTGAATTCGCAGACGGCGCGGGAGACCAGGTCGGCCTTGGCATAATGCGCGGTCTTGACGGCGGCGGCGCTGTCTTCGGCGGTGAAGCCGGCCAGCGCGGCGATCTTGGCCGCCAGCTTTTCGATGCGGGCCACTTTCTGAGAGAGCATACCCAGCTTTTCGTTGAAGACGATAACTTCCAGACGCTTCAGTTCGGCATCCAGATCGGCCTTCAGGTCTTCGTTATAGAAGAATTCGGCGTCGGCCAGACGGGCGCGCAGAACCTTTTCGTTACCGGCGCTGACCACTTCCATATGGTAATCGTCGCCGTTACGCAGGGTGATGAAGTTCGGCAGCAGCTTGCCTTCCTTGTCGTAGACCGGGAAGTAGCGCTGATGGTCACGCATCGGGGTGATGACCAGCTCTTCGGGGATAGCCAGATACTTCTCATCGAAGCTGCCCACGAGAGCGGTGGGATATTCGAGGATGTAGACGACCTCTTCTACCAGGCCTTCGTCTTCACCGGCCACGCCGCCCATCGAAGCGGCGACCTTGGCGATCTGCTCGCGCACGCGGGCTTCACGCGCAGCCTGATCGGCGATGACGTAGTTGGCTTCCAGCAGGCCGAGATATTCTTTCGGCTCATTGATGCAGATATGGTCGCTGCCCAGTACGCGGTGGCCGCGGGTGTAGCGGTCGGCAGTTACGCCGGAGATGCTAAGCGGCAGCACATCGGCGCCAAACAGGGCCACCAGCCAGCGCAGCGGGCGGGCGAAGCGCATTTCGCCGTAGCCCCAGCGCATCGGCTTGGGGAAGTAGATCTTATCGACGATACCGGCAAGCAGTTCCGGCAGCAGCTCGGCGGCGGGGCGGCCGGCGGTAGTCTTGCTGACGAAGACGTAGACGTTGTTGCCGATCTCTTTCTGCTGCAGCTCGTCCACGGTGACGCCCTGGCTGCGGCAGAAGCCTTCCAGCGCGCGGGTGGGCTTGCCTTCCGCATCGTAGGCGGCCTTCAGCGCCGGGCCCTTGGCCTCGGTCTGCAGGTCGGGCTGCTGGGTGTCGAGCTGGGTGACCATCAGGGTCAGGCGGCGGGGAGTGGCGTATACATTCAGCGCATCATAGTTCAGGCCGGCGGCAGCCAGTTCTATTTCCGCCAGTTCGGTGATCTGCTTGATCGCCGGCGGCAGGAAGCGGGCCGGGATCTCTTCAGTACCGATCTCAAACAGCAAATCGCGTTTTTCCATCATCATTCCGCCTCCTTATCAAGACCTAAGCTGGCACGGATAGCCGGGTCTTTCAGCATGGGGAAGCCCAGCTTGCGGCGCTGTTCCACATAGCCTTCGGCGCATTTGCGTACCAGATGGCGAATGCGGGCGATGTAGTGCTGGCGCTCGGTGACGGCGATGGCGCCGCGGGCATCCAGCAGGTTGAAGGTGTGGGAGCACTTCAGCGCATAGTCGAAGGCAGGCTGCACAAGGCCGGCTTCGATAACGCTGGCGCATTCCTTTTCATACATTTCGAACAGCTGGAACAGCATGTCCGCATTGGAAACTTCGAAGTTGTAGGTGGAGTAGTCCACTTCGTTCTGGTGGTAAACATCACCGTAGGTGACGTCGCCGACCCACTGGATATCGAAAACGCTGTCTACATTCTGAATGAACATAGCGATGCGTTCGATGCCGTAGGTGATCTCACCGCAGACGGGCTTGCAGTCGATGCCGCCGCACTGCTGGAAATAGGTGAACTGGGTAACTTCCATACCGTCCAGCCATACTTCCCAGCCGAGACCCCAGGCGCCCATAGTGGGGCTTTCCCAGTTGTCTTCGACAAAGCGGATATCGTGTTCCTTGGGATCGATGCCCAGAGCCATCAGGGACTGCAGATACAGCTCCTGAATATTATCCGGAGAGGGCTTCAAAATTACCTGATACTGGAAATAATGCTGCAGACGGTTGGGGTTATCACCGTAGCGGCCGTCGGCCGGGCGGCGGGAAGGTTCAACGTACGCAACATTCCAGGGTTCGGGCCCCAGAGTGCGCAAAGCGGTGGCGGGGTTCATCGTACCGGCACCCTTTTCCATGTCATAAGGCTGAAGAATAATGCAGCCCTGTTCGCCCCAGAACTTGTTCAGCGCCAGGATAATTTCCTGAAAATTCATCGGCTTGCGCCTCCTTTAATTAATACACCGGCGACAACCGGACAGATGCCGCCTATTCTGTAATTTTACCAAAAACGCGCTGCTATTGTCAATGTAGGACAGATATTTTATCTCGTAGCCGCTCCCCTGCCCCGCCACCGCCCGGTCGGTGAAAGCAAGATGCGACAACTGCACCGCTTCCGTTTGTTGACAACGCGCCGCCGCTCGGCTTATAATGCCCTATGTAAACAATAGTCAAGCATTGTGGAGGCTGCGATGATATTATACTTTTCCGCTACCGGAAATACGGAATTTATCGCCCGCGAGCTGGCCCGGCATCTGGACGACGAATGCGTGAACCTGCTGGAGCGCGTGAAGAAGAACGACCACGCGCCGCTCCATTCGGAAAAGCCCTTCATCGTCTGCGCGCCCGTCTATGTGTGCGAAATGCCGCGCTTTATGAGCAAGTATCTCAAAGAGCAGAGCTTCAGCGGTAGCAAGGACGTCTACTGCATCTTCACCAGCGGCGGCTACTGCGGCATTTCCGGCGTATTGGCCAAGCGTATCTTCAAAAAGAAGGGCATGACCTATCACGGCCATGCCGAATTCAAGATGCCGAGAAACTACGTAGCCAATAATTCTTACCCGATGCTGGCGCGGGAAGAGATAGAAACGCGCATCCTCACCAGCCGCGACCAGGCGAAAGCTGTCGCCGAAGACATCAAGGCCGGGCGTAAGCTGACCGCCCGCCATGTGTTCCTCTGGGAGAGCATCGTCACCATCCCCTTCAACCCGGTATGGTGCAAATACAAGCTGACCGCAGACGCCTTCTACACCACGGAGGCCTGCATCGGCTGCGGCAAATGCGCCCGTCTCTGCCCGCTGAATAATATCTCGCTGGTGGACAAAGCCCCGGTATGGGGCGACGCCTGCACCCACTGCATGGCCTGCATCGGCAACTGCCCCACCGAAGCCATCGAATACGGCACTATCACCCAGGAAAAAGAGCCGTACAACTTCGGCAAATATAAGTACATAGTGAAAGAACAGTAAAGAGAGGGATATTTCCCTCTCTTTTTTTGCGTCGATTGTACCGCAATAGCAACAAGCGGCGGGAGCAAGCCCCCGCCCTACAGTCCGTCCCCCCTCAAACCCCGCCGACCGCGGAGGGATCACCGACAAAACCGCCGACCGCGGACGGACAAAAAGAGGGTGTCTTTCGACACCCTCTTTCTCGTCAAACTTCCTTACCGCAGTTGTTGCAGAATTTCGCGCCATCTGCCACCTGCTGGTCGCAGGCGGTGCAGAAGACGGCG
>JAFXLH010000058.1 GCA_017531315.1 Bacillota bacterium | reverse complement strand
CGGTAACAGTGATATAATATTTATTCAAAGCACTCTGTAAAAAGGAGCATTCTCCATGCATTTTGGCAGCGATAAAAAACAGAATTGCCGCGCCATCGTCATCGGCAACCGCCCGCTTTCCGGCGGTTACTATGCGCTGGAGCTGGAAGCGCCGCAGATCGCCCGCCTGGCCAAGCCCGGCCAGTTCGTGCTGCTGGCCACCGCTGAGCTGGGCAATGAAGGCCGCGAGCCCTTCCTGCGCCGCCCCTTCGCCATCAGCTATATCGGCGAAAGCCGCGGCATGATCCGTATCATCTACCGCCTCAAGGGTCGCGGCACCTACCTGCTCAGCCAGCTGCAGCTGGAACAGAGCGTGCAGCTCACCGGCCCCTTGGGCCATGGCTGGGATATCGACGGCGATATCCATCAGGCGCTGCTGGTCGGCGGCGGCCGCGGTCAGGCCTCGCTGCTGCCTCTGGCGCGCGAACTGGCGCATCGCGGCGTTACCGTGGATATGCTGATGGGCGCCGTATCGGCCGATGGCCTGCTCTGCAGCGATGAGTTTGCCGATTGCGGCTATCTGCGCCTTGCCACCGAGGACGGCAGCAAGGGTGAATCCGGCCGTGTCAGCAAGCTGCTGCCGGAGCTGCCCGCCTATGATATCATCTATACCGCCGGCCCGCCGGAAATGATGCGCGCCGTCTGCGACTGGGCCGAGCGCGTCTTCGTGCGCTGCCAGGTCTCGCTGGAATCGCGCATGGGCTGCGGCATTGGCGCCTGCCAGTGCTGCGCCGCAGAAAGCAAGGGCGGCGAACAGAAATATGTCCGCGTTTGCAGCTGCGGCCCGGTTTTTGATAGCAGCGAGGTGAAATTCTGATGGCTAATCTGCAAGTAAAGATCGGCGAACTGGAACTGAAAAACCCGCTCATCACTGCCGCCGGTGCGGTAGGTGACGGCCTGGCGCTCAGCGATTACTATCCGCCTGCCCAGCTGGGCGGTATGGTGCTGCGCAGCGTCACTTTTGAACCTCAATGCGGCTATCCCGCGCCGCGTGTGGCCGAGGCTACCGGCGGTATGCTCACCTCCATCGGTCTGGAGAATCGCGGCGCCGAATATGTGGCCAGCCACGAGCTGCCGCGCCTGCAGGGCTGCGGCACCGCCGTCATCCCCAGCATCGCCGCGCTGACGGAAGAGGAGTACCAGCTGACCGCTGCCCGCTTCGACAAGGTGGCAGGTCTTGCCGCACTCGAGATCAATCTGGCCTGCGCCGATGAGCAGGGCCTCGACTTTGGCGCTGACCCGGCGCGTGTGGGCCGCATCATCAGCTCCATCAAGGCGGTCACCGGCCTGCCGCTTATCGCCAAGCTCAGCCCCGCCGCACAGGACCAGCTGAAGGTGGCAGAAGCCGCCGCCACGGCCGGTGCTCTGGCTGTTTCGCTCACCGCGCCGCTGCCCGGCATGGCTATCGATATCGAAAAACGCCAGCCCATCCTCGGCCGCGGCTGGGGTCGTCTCTCCGGCCCGGCGGTGAAGCCGCTGGCGCTGCATATGGTGCATCAGCTGAGCAAAAATCTGCGCCTGCCGGTCATCGGCATGGGCGGCATCGCCTGCGGTACGGATGCCATCGAGTTCATGATGGCCGGTGCCTGTGCTTTCCAGGTCGGCGCGGCCAATGTTCACGACCCGCTGATCGCGCCGCGTATCCTCAGCGAGCTGAACGAATGGCTGGATGCCCACGGCGTACGCAATGTCAATGAGATCGTCGGCGTTATCGCCTGACGAAACCAATAAAGATCGATAAGTTAGGAAGTGTTTTTATGCAGTACAAGAAACTGAACAAAGAACAGCTGATCGCCGAGCAGTCACAGCTGCTGGCAGAATTCGCCGCCCTCAAAGAGCAGGGGCTGAAGCTGGATATGACCCGCGGCAAGCCCTCGGCAGAGCAGGTGAGCATCTCCAATGATATCCTTACCGATGTAGGTGCAGACGGTGTCTATAGCGAAGACGGCACCGATACCCGCAATTACGGCGGCCCGCTGGGCATCATCGAAGCCCGCCGCCTGATGGGTGAGCTGATGGGCGTTAAGGCCGAGCAGGTGATTATCGGCGGCGGCGCCAGCCTCAATCTGATGTTCGACGTATTCGTCCGCGCCTGGATCCACGGCGTGCTGCCGGGCCAGACCCCGTGGGGTCAGCTGGAAAAAGTGAAATTCCTCTGCCCCGCACCCGGCTACGACCGCCACTTCGCCATCTGCGAATACTTCGGCATCGAAATGATCACCGTACCGCTTAATGAAGACGGCCCGGATATGGATATGGTGGAAGAGCTGGTGAAGACCGATGCCGCTATCAAGGGCATGTGGTGCGTACCGCAGTATTCCAACCCCGACGGCTATACTTACAGCGATGCTGTGGTCAAGCGCCTCGCCGCCATGGAAACGGCAGCCTCCGACTTCCGCATCTTTTTCGATAATGCTTATTGCGTACACCATCTCTACGAAGATGAGCAGGCCCGTCTGATCAACCTCTACGATGCCTGCGCCGCTGCCGGCCATGCCGACCGCTGCTACATCTTTGCCTCCATGGCCAAGATCACCTTCGGCGGCGCCGGTATCAGCGCTATGGCGATGTCTCCCACCAACTTCGAGCATCAGGCCAGACTGCTGGGCAAGCAGATCATCTGCTACGATAAGGTCAATCAGCTGCGTCATACCCGCTTCTTCGCCGATAAAGCCGCGGTGGAAGCGCATATGATGAAGCATGCCGCTTCTCTGCGCCCCAAATTTGCCAAAGTGGAAGAAGTGCTGGCAGAAAGCTTTGAGCAGGGCGATATCCTCAAGTGGACCAAGCCGCTGGGCGGTTACTTCGTCTCCGTCTACACCATGGAAGGCTGCGCCAAGCGCATCGTGGAGCTGTGTAAGGAGGCCGGTGTAGCGCTGACCAAGGCCGGCGCCACCTATCCCTACGGCATCGACCCGCAGGATCACCACATCCGCATCGCCCCGTCCTTCCCGCCGGTCGCAGAGCTGGATGCCGCCATGCGCGTCTTTGCCTGCGCCGTCAAACTGGCCAGCATCGAAAAGCTGCTCGCCGAATAAGAACATAACAAAACCCCCGACACCGAGTCGGGGGTTCTTTTTTGCCTTAGGCGTTCTGTTTGCTGTTGATCAGCAGCAGGGAGACGAAGATCAGCCCCATGCCGCAGATGATGCTGAGCGTCAGCGCTTCGTGGAATACCACCACGCCGCACAGGGTAGCGACCAGCGGCTCGGCGAAGGCGGTGACGGAGGCCTTGCCTGCGGGCATGAAGAGCAGCGCTTCCGTATAGAGCAAGTAGGGCACGGCGGTGGATACCGTGGCGATCAGCAGCAGGAAGAGGATGCTCTGCGGCTGCAGGCATAAGGAAAGCAGCTGCGTAGGTTGGCTCAGCGGCAGCAGCGCCAGCCCGGCAAAGACGAAGGTGTAGAGGATATAGGTGAGCACATGGCAATGCGGCAGGCCATAGTGGCTGAAAATAGAGTAGAGTGCGTAGCCAAAGCCCGCGCCCAGCCCCCACAGCAGGCCGATCGGCGTCACTTTTACGCCGCCGCCCGCCACACCGCAGACCAGCGCGCAGCCGACCAGCGACAGTCCCAGCGCGATCAGCTTGCGCTTGCCTAAGTCCTCCTTGAACAGCAGGCGCGACAATACCAGCACGATGGCCGGCGCGGTATAGAGCAGCAATACCGCCAGCGAAAGCGGCAGCAGCTCGATGGCCTGCATATAGCAGACATTGAAAAAGGCGATGCTGGCCGTACCGCTCAAAACCGCCCACGGCAGCGCCTTTTTACTGATACGCAGCAGCTTGCGGTCATGCAGCGCCAGAAACAGCGCCAGCAGCACGGCGGTGATAATGGCACGCATACAGGAGCTCTGGATGCTGCTGAAGCCGAGACGGCTGAGATTGCGGGAAAAGATGCCGATCATACCCCAGCAGGAAGCGGCGGTGATGACCATCACGGGCGCCAGTCGGCGCAGCTTTGCTTCATTCATGGGCGGCTTCTTTCAGGCGCAGGCAGCCGCTGTCATCCAGCAGCGGCACAGCGCGGCTCACGTCGATTTGTGCACAGAAAGCCATATCTTCGCCATAACCGAGGCGGAACAGCTTAGCCCCGGTGGAGCAGGTCTTCAGCACTTCCAGCGGGTCGGTATCGCGGTAGTATTCGTAGGTGATAAGGGCGATGCGGCTGCTGTCGTTCATCGCCGGCTCATAGTCAAGATGCTTGATGATGCGGGCGATCAGCGCCCCGGCAGTGTAGATATCGTCCAGCGAGGGGCGGCCCACCGTACCGGCGCAGATGATGTTGATGCGCTCATCTGCCGCCTTAGCGAGATATTCTGCCGCCGCATCGGCATTACGCAGGCAGGCGGTGCAGGCAGATGCAGCACCCTTGGCCAGCGCGAAGCATTGGCTGCCGTTGGTGCTGCAAAAGACCAGCGTGCGGCCGGCGATGGCATCCGGCGTGTATTCGCGCGGGCTGTTGCCGTGGTCGAAGCCGTCGATCATGATGCCCTTGCGCTCGCCGCAGAGCAGGCTGCCCGGCTTTTCTGCCGCCGCGGCCAGCGATGCTTCGATGGTGGGGTAATTATAGATAGCCGCCGCGCCGTTTTCCAGCGCGGTGAGCAGGGAAGTGGTGCAGCGCATCACATCGATGATGGCGATATGCTTATTGCTGATATCCTGCGGCTGATAATCTTCATGCTTCAAAAAAGTGTCTATACGCAGCAAGGGTCATCCTCCCAAATTTCTACTTATTCCGCTAATTATTCCGCAGGTAATTATATGCTTTTGCCGCAGTACTGTCAATTGCAATCTGCCGCTTTTGCTTGACCGTATATGCTATTAGTGATAGAATAACTGTATATGCATATATAGTGCCGCCACTATGTTTAGCTGCGCGTATTTTGTAGTTTTTGTGAAGGTTGGAGCAGCGCTGCGGCACGGAAGGAGCCTTTGATGCCCAAGATAGTTCGCACTCTGCAATTGATCATCATAATCGCCTGTCTGCTGCTGCTGATCAGCCTGCCGGCCAAAGCCGACGTATACGGCGAAGCCCTGTACGAGGCCGATCTGCCGCTTTCGGCAGAAGCCGAGCTTTCCGACGGCGTGTACTGGAACGGCAGCGCCGATGACCGCG
>JAFXLH010000057.1 GCA_017531315.1 Bacillota bacterium | reverse complement strand
GCCGCGATGGTGCTGTTCAGCCACTATCACGGTCAGGCGCTGTTCTACGATCCCTTCTGCGGTTCCGGCACTATCGCCATCGAAGCCGCGCTGATCGCCCGCAACCGCGCGCCCGGCCTCGACCGCCGCTACAGCGCGCAGAAGTGGCCGGTCATCCCGGCCTCCTGCTGGTCGGATGCGGTGGACGAAGCGATGGACAAGGAGTATCACGGCAAGTACACCATCTGGGGCAGCGATATCGACCCCCATGCGGTGCGTCTGGCCGAGGCCAATGCCGCCAAGGCCGAGGTGGATGATATCATCCGCTTCTCCATCCGCGATGCGCGCAAGCTGCGCGTCAATGATGAGAAAGGCTTCATCGTCTGCAACCCGCCCTACGGCGAGCGCCTGATGGAACTGAAGGAAGCAGAAGAGCTGTACAAGAGCTTCGGCCGCGCCTGCTCCGAGCTTTCTCCCCAGTGGACCTTGGGCATCCTCACCCCCAGCGAGCAGTTCGAGCAGCTGTTCGGCCGCCGCTGCGACCGCAAGCGCAAGCTGTATAACGGCAAGATCAAATGCAATCTGCATTTGTACGAAGGCAAGCGCCCCACCGCCAAGGCCAAAAAGCCGAAGAAGGATGAAAATACCGTCACCGTCATCGATAAGCACGGCAATGCCAAGAAATACTACAAATCCGTCCCCAAAGCCAAGAGCCAGCCGCCCAAAGGTAAATAGTAAGGAGTGATGCTATGTCCGCCCCGGCTCTGCTGATGGCCGCCGAGATCGGCTTTTTCCATGCAGCCTTCAACTTCGGCCAGCCGGTGATCAGCGTTACCATCTGGCTGACGCTGCTGATAAGCTGCTTTCTGCAATATATGCTGCTGCAAAAAGCCCCGCGCCCGCTGCGCTGGCTGCTGCCGGTACTGTGTATGATAGAACTGGTCGTCTGCGAGATCTGCTGCATGCTGACCAGCGGCTGGGATGTCTTCATCTGGGTCGTCGCCTACGGCTACGGCGTCATCGCCCTGCTGGGCATACTGCTGGCACAGCTGATACATAAGCTAAAACATAACAAAAAGAGCGTGTCCTGACGGACACGCTCTTTTATATTGCCTGTGCAGTTAAACTGAATTATTCTTTTTCAGCTTTGGCAGCGGCTACGATCTTGTCAGCCAGGTTGGCCGGAACTTCTTCGTAGCGGGCAAACTTCATGGTGAATTTGCCGCGGCCCTGAGTGATGGAGCGCAGGTCGATGGTGTAGCGGCTCAGTTCGGCAAGCGGAGCCTGAGCGTGGATCAGCTGGCGTTTGCCCTGCTGTTCCATACCCATAACGCGACCGCGTTTGGTGGTCATATCGCTCATGATATCGCCCATGAACTGATCGGGAACGAGGATGTCTACATCGTAAACGGGTTCGAGGATGACGGGCTTAGCCAGTTCGCAGGCCTTCTTGAAGGCGAGGTTGGCAGCGATCTTGAACGCCATTTCGGAAGAGTCAACATCGTGGTAAGAACCGTCGACCAGGGTGATCTTGATGTTGCTGACGGGGAAGCCGGCGAGGATACCTTCAGCGAGGGATTCGCGCATACCCTTTTCAACAGCGGGGATGTACTGCTTCGGTACGGAGCCGCCGAAGATC
>JAFXLH010000056.1 GCA_017531315.1 Bacillota bacterium | reverse complement strand
TATATCAAGAGCCGCTTCCTCGATGATAAGCTCTCGGTGGGCATCCTGCTCGCCTTTGCCAAATACGTGGCGGATAATGCCATCACGCTGGCCCGCCGCACCTATCTGCACATCACCGTGTACGAAGAAGTGGGTCACGGCGGCGCGGCCTCCGTACCGGCGGGCGTGACGGAAGCCATCGCGGTGGATATGGGCTGCGTGGGCGAGGGCCTGCAGTGCACCGAGCATCAGGTGAGCATCTGCGCCAAGGACAGCCGCGGCCCCTACGCCTATGCGGTAGTGAGCAAGCTGATCGCCGCCGCCAAGAACACCGGCGCGGACTTTGCGGTAGATATTTACCCTCATTACGGCTCGGATGTGGATGTGACCCTCTCCGCCGGCTACGACATCCGCCACGGCCTGATCGGCCCCGGCGTATATGCCTCGCACGGTTATGAGCGCAGTCATAAGGATGGGGTGCTTAATACTTTGCTGGTATTGAAGGGTTATCTCGGCTGCTGAGGCGGGCCGGACAAACAGCCGTTTTGGCTGTGTTGTCGCCCCTTGCGGTACAACCCGGTACAGCTGCGGGGCTTACGCCTTGCCAAAACGGCTGTTTGCCTCGGCTGTGGTTGGCGAGTCTCGGCTGTGGTTGGCGGGCTGCCACTTATCAGCTGCGGTGCTGATAGCTATAAGCGGCGGGAGCAAGCCCCCGCCCTACATATGTTCTCCCGATAAATACGCACCAAAAAAGGCGCCTTATGCAGGCGTCTTTTGCTTTTTGTTAAATATGACGGAATTTTCTGAAAATTTCACTTTACTTTTGCCCCCTGCTGCGCTAAAATCTATTTTAATCACCGCATCCGCGGGGCAATTTTAAAGAGAAAAGGGATGATTTTTATGACCAAAGGCATCGTTTCCGACTCAGATTTAGCCAGATACAGCGGCATCCTGCAGGAAAATGCTGCCATTTCTCCCGCGCATTATGATAATTACAAGGTCAAGCGCGGCCTGCGTAACAGCGACGGCACCGGCGTGCTGGCCGGGCTCACCACCATCGGCAATGTCCACGGCTATATCTTATCCGAGGATGAAAAGGTGGCCGATGAGGGCCGCCTGCGTTATCGCGGCATCAATATCAAATACATCGTGGAGGCCTGCCAGAGAGAGCAGCGCTTCGGCTACGAAGAGGTCTGCTATCTCATCCTGCTGGGCAAGCTGCCCAATGCCGCAGAATTGGCCGAATTCAAGGCGCTGCTGGCGAAACTGCGCCATATGCCCTATGACTTCCGCGAAGATATCATCATGCGCTGCCCCAGCCCCAATGTGATGAACAAGCTGGCGCGCGCGGTGCTTTCCATGTATTCCTACGATGACGACCCGGATAATACCTCGATGGAGAATATGATCCGCCAGTCGCTGCTGCTGATCGCCCGCGTGCCCACCATGGTGGCCTATGCCTACCAGTCCAAGCAGCACTTCTTCGACCGCAAGAGCCTGCATATCCACCTGCCGCAGGATGAGCTGGGCACGGCGGAAAACTTCCTGCACATGATCCGTCCGGACGGGCAGTTTACGCAGCTGGAGGCAGAAACGCTGGATCTGGCGCTGATGCTGCATGCCGAGCATGGCGGCGGCAATAACTCCGCTTTTACCACCCGCGTGGTCTCTTCCACCGGCAGCGATACCTATTCCGCCATCGCCGCAGCTATCGGCTCGCTGAAAGGCCCGCGTCACGGCGGCGCCAATCAGAAGGTGATGGGCATGGTCGATGATTTCAAGGCGCATATCGAGGATATTACCAGCGCCGATCAGGTAGCGGATTATATCGAAAAGACCCTGCGTAAGCAGACCTATGACGGCAGCGGCCTCATCTACGGCATGGGCCACGCCATCTACACCAAGTCCGACCCGCGTGCGGTGATGCTGCGCGCCAAGGCCGAAGAGCTGGCCAAATCTACCGGCAATGAGGAGGAATTCGGCCTCTACAAGATGATCGAAGACCTGACGCCGGAGATCTTCGCCCGCGTGCGCGGCAGCAAGGTGATGTGCGCCAATGTGGACCTCTATTCCGGCTTCGTCTACAAGATGCTGGGCATCCCCGCCGAGCTCTATACGCCGATGTTCGCCATCGCCCGCATGGTCGGCTGGTGCGCCCACCGCATAGAAGAAGTGCAGTACGGCGGCCGCATCATCCGCCCGGCCTATAAGTGCGTAAAGCCGAGACAGGACTATGTGCCGATGGATGAGAGATGAAGATGCGGCCGGACACACAGCCGTTTTGGCTGTGTTCTCGGGTCTTGCAGTACAACCCGGTACAGCTGCGCCCCTGCGGCCTTGCCAAAACGGCTGTCTGCTTCGGCGGCGTGGGCGTATAATGCGAAAAAAGCACCCCATATGGGGTGCCTATAAAACAGCTAACGGAGCGTATCAATACCGATGCGCTCCGTTTCTTATTATTATACACTTAACCACAAGAAGCCTTGGCTCCCCCTCTGGGGGAGCTGTCACCGCAGGTGACTGAGAGGGTCTGGC
>JAFXLH010000055.1 GCA_017531315.1 Bacillota bacterium | reverse complement strand
CGGCTTCTGGCTCTCGGCCACGCGGGCGCGGCGCTTTTCCGTATCCTGCAGATAGCAGAGGAAGCGGTACAGCCCCCGGTAATTGCTGCGCTCGTATTCGCGTGCCAGCTGGATGAAGGCGTGCAGATGCTCCTGCCGTTGCTCGCCGTCTGCCATCGCCCCCACCAGGCGGAAGTAACCGTTTTCCTGCAGCAGCTGCGCGATCAGCTGGGAAAGGCGCTCCTCTTTTGCCAGATTCTGCCAGCGCTGCAATTTAGCGATGAAGGCGGCGCACTTGCTGCCAAAGGCATCTTCTGCCGCGGCGCGGGCGCAGAGGCCGTGATAATAGTAGCCGCTGCCCGCCAGGCGGATCTCGGTCAGCTCATCGGCGCTGAAGCCGACAAGCGGCGAGCGCAGCAGCGTGGCGAGAGGCAGATCGTTCAGCGGATTATCGATCACCCGCAGCGCCGCCACGATCAGGCGCACTTCCGGCGCGGCGAGGGCGTCGCTGCCGCTGCCGGTCACCGCCAGCATACCTGCTTCCTGCAATTTTTCCGCCACGAAGTTCTCGCGGTTTTTGGTGCTGCGCAGCAGGATGACCATGTCGCTAAGCTTGCAGCCCTGCGCGAGCAGATCGCGGATGCGGCAGATGACCAGCGCCACTTCTGCCGCCAGCAGCGATTTTTCCTGCCGGTCTTCCGCATTTTCCCCGGCGGCGCCATCTATCGGGCCGAAATCCTCGCCGAACTGCATATCATCCTCATCGTCCCCGCCGTCTTCGTCCTCATCCTGCTTGCTCAGGTCGATGATGTGGAATTCCACCATCTCGCCGCCCGCCTGCGCTTCCGCGCCCGGATGCAGCGCCGCGGCGTCATCGTAGACGATATCGCCCAGCTCCTCGCTCATCAGGCGGGAGAAGATGAAGTTGACCGCCTGCAAAATATTGCTTTTGCTGCGGTAATTGCTGTTGAGGTCGATGCGGCGACCGCCCTCCCCTGCCCCGTAGAGCAGGTATTTGTGCAAAAAGAGGCCGGGGTCGGCCATGCGGAAGCGGTAAATGCTCTGCTTGACGTCGCCCACGGCGAAGCGGTTGTCACCGCGCTCCAGCAGGTTCAGTATCGCTTCCTGCACCGCATTGGTATCCTGATATTCGTCCACCAGCACCTCGGCGAAGCGCTCGCGGTAGGCGGCGGCCACGCCGTTAGTCTCATCTGCCAGCACTTTGAGGCAGAGATGCTCCATATCGGAAAAATCCAGCCAGTTGCGGCGGCGCTTTTCGGCGGCAAATTCGGCCATGAAGCCCTTGGTCAGCCGCGCCAGCTCCGCCATCAGCGGCGCCAATGCGTTCATATCCGCCCACAGCTCGGCCATGGTGCGCCCGCCGAAGACGGACTGCAGCTTCTGCACCAGCTTCTTGGCGGCATTACGCATCGCCTGCGCCTCTTCCTTGTGGCGCTTCTGCTCGTCGTCATTCAGCCGCACCGCCTTCAGCCGGGCGAAGCTGAGCTCTGCCAGCCGCGCCAGCAGCTCCTCGGCCGTGGGCGCATTACGCAGCGCCAGCAGCGCATCCGCCTCTTCCCACAGCTGGCCGGTCAGCGTATCCGGCAGATGGTGGCGCGCCGCCAGATCGGCCGCCTGACGCAGCTGGTCTTCCGCCGCCTGCAGCTCTTCGATGAGCAATTGGCGGAACGCCGCTTCCTGCTGCGGCGGCATCGCAGCTGCGGCAAAACGCGCTGCGGCGGCATCGAGCCAGCCCTCGGCATCCGGCTGACTGATGACGAAGCGGTACAGATTCAGTATCAGCAGATTCAGCTCGCTGTCATCCCGCTTGCCGCCATAGGCGTCGGCCAGCGCAAATAGCTGCTCCGCGCCGCTGCGGTACTGCTCGTCCAGATAGCGCTCCAGCACCTCGGCCGCCAGCAGCGTCACATCGGCCTCGGCGGGGATGCGGAAGCCGGCATCGATACCGGCGGCGATAAAGTTGCGGCGGATGACCTCTAAGCAAAAGGAGTGGATGGTGCCGATGGCCGCCTGCGGCAGCAAAGCCAGCTGATCCTGCAAGCGCTCGCTGGGCGCGGCCTCCAGCCGCTCCGAGAGGCGGCGGTCGATGCGCTGGCGCATTTCCTGCGCCGCCGCATTGGTAAAGGTGAGCACCAGCAGCTGATCCACGGAAAGCGGATCTTCTTCTGCCAGCAGGCGCTGCACCACGCGCTCTACCAGCACCGTAGTTTTGCCGCTGCCCGCACCGGCAGCGACGAGTATATTCTCATCGCGGCAGTAGATGGCCTGACGCTGCGCTTCATTCCATTCAAACGTCATTCATCCACCTCCGTCCCTTCATCCGTATCCCAATCATCTTCCGGCCGACGCGGGCGGCGCGGGCTGCACAGCTCGCGGTCGAAGCCGCAAAAATCGCGGTAATCGCAGCGGGCGCAATGATCTTCGCCATCCAGCAGCGGCTGCGCGGCGATCTCGCCATCCAGCAGGCGGGTCGCGGTCTCGGCGAGCACCTGCGGCAGCGCCACCCGTGCATAGACATCATCTTTCAGCCCGGTCAGCTTCAGCGGCGGCGCGGCTGCCGCACCGGAATCCACCTTTTTCAGATCATCGCTGAGCAGCTGATAATGCGCCTTGCCGTAAGCATGGGCGAAGCGGGCATTCTCTGCCACCACCTGCAAATAGCTGAGCAGCTGCAGACGGCGACCGGAATAAACGTCGCGGGTGCTGATCTTCACCATGCCGGTCTTGTAGTCGATAACGCGGAAGAAGCTGCCCTCCTCCGTTTCTTTCACATCGATGCGGTCGATAACGCCGCGCAGCACCAGGCGGCGCTCGCCGGGCAGCTCCAGCGTCAGGGCGGCAAAAGAGCCCTCGCCCATGCCGAAGCCCTGCTCCCAGGCCACCGGCACATAGCCGTCGGCAGCCAGCAGCTGCGCCGTATCCGCCACCACGCCGATCAGCGCACGGCGATTGCGCGCCAGCAGATAATCGTAGCGGCCGCCGCCCAGCAGGATGCCGCCCAAAAACTGCGGCACGATCAGCTCCAGCGCCTCGTCTACCAACGCTTCTGCTGCTGCGGCATCAATATCCGCATAGGCGATGCCGCGCTCAGCCACGGTGCGGCCCAGCCATTCCAGCACGGCGTGGAAGAGATTGCCGCGCTCGATGGGCGTGACGGCATACTCCTCGCGCTCATCCAGCTTCAGGCCGTAGCCGGCGAAATAGGCACGCGGGCAGACGGCAAAGGCTTCCAGACGCGAGACGCTGCCGCGCAATTCGCGCCCATACAGCTGCTGGCGCAGATTGGGCGCGAGCACCTCGGCGCTGGGTCGGTAATAGTAGCCGCTGAGCAGCATTTGCAGCTGCGGGGCATACTGCGGCTGCGAGCGATACCAGTCATATACATCGTGCCAGTATTCATCCACGGGCAGGCCGCGGCGCTGGCGGGCCAACTGGCGGGCAAATTGCGCCAGCGTGGAAGTACCGCCACCCAAAGCG
>JAFXLH010000054.1 GCA_017531315.1 Bacillota bacterium | reverse complement strand
GTGAAGCCATCGAGTATAAAAAGGCCAGCTCTAAGCGCCGCCGCTACTATCTGCCCTAAGGAGGAAGCTGATGGAAATGCTGATGCTGGCCGTGGGTGCGGCGGCTGTGCAGCTGCTGTGCCTGCAGGCGAAATGCCGCTATATCCGCCGCCTGCCGCTCTATGCGCTGGCGGCTGCCACGCTTTATGCGCTGCTGCTGCTGGCGGGCCTGTGGGACGCCGGCTTTTCCGGCGGCTTCATCGGCGGCGGGCAGCAGATCTACGCGCTGCTGTGGCTGTGGTTCATCCTCTGGCTGCTGGGCGGCGTGCTGGCCGCGCGTCTGCTGTGGTGTCTGTGGCGAAAGGATAAGTAAAGGAGTAACCGATGAAACTGGACGGTTTGGGTATTTTTGTCGAAGATATGCCTACTATGGTGCGCTTTTACCGCGATGTGCTGGGCTTCGAGATCCGCGAGCCGGAAGATGCGGAAAATGTCTATCTGATCAAGGACGGCACGCTGTTTATGCTCTATGAGCGGAAGAACTTTGAGCGGATGAGCGGGCGTGCCTATCAGTATTTGTCCGGGCTCAACGGTCACTTCGAGATCGCGCTCTCGGTGGAGAGCTTTGACGCCGTAGACCGGGAGTTTGCCCGCATCATCGCCCGGGGCGGCCGCGCGGTGCTGGAGCCCACTACCGAGCCGTGGGGGCAGCGTACCTGCTATATCGCAGACCCGGAAGGGAATCTGATCGAGATCGGCTCCTTCGTCAGTCCGAAATGTGAATAATATAGGAAGCCCCGTCTGCTGACGGGGCTTTTTTCGTAGCTGCATCTGCCGCTTCACCCACTAGCTCGGTGAGAGCAACCTTCCGCCGCTTGAAAAGGTCGGTATCTTGTGCTAAACTGGCTGCAAAAGAGGTAGGGGATGATGCGGATGCAAGATGCGCTGATTACGCAACTGGCGGCAAAAGATGATAAGTATGCATATGCGCTGGCCGAGCAGATCATGGCGGAAAGTCGCGAGACCGATGCGTGGTACGAGTATGTGCCCCATGTTGCTAAGCTGCTCGATCACCCCAAGTCGCTGGTGCGCAACCGTGCCATCGGCATTCTGGCGGCGAATGCGATATGGGATGAAAATGGCAGCTTTGCGCCGGTGCTGCAGCGGCTGCTGCGGCATCTGGCAGATGAAAAACCGATCACGTGCCGCTGCTGTATCAAGGCGCTGGCCGAGGTCGGGCTGGCGCAGCCGCGCTATGTACCGCTGATAGTGGCGGCGCTGGATGCGCTGGATGCGGGGCAATATCCGGAGAGCATGCGGCCGCTGATCGAGCGGGATGTGGCAGAGGCCAAGCGGCGGCTGGCGGCGGATTAACGGAAAATGATTTAAGTGAGGTGCTGTTGCATCTCACTTTTTCTTTTGCAGTGGGCGTGTCCGCAGGCGGCGCTGGTGCATATGATGTAGCGGAAGGGATTTCCCTTAACAACGCGAAAGCGGTGATGTATATGTATAGAAACAAGATATTTTTGGCTGAGATGCCGCTGGGTGTGAAGCATTGCCCGCCGCCTTGTGCGCCGGCGTGCGGCTGTCGGCATTGCGGGCATGGTCGGCCCGCTGATTGCGGCTGTGGCTGCGGCAAGCCCTGCGGTTATCCGCCCCTGCCGCCCTGTGCGCCTCCTTGTGCGCCGCCTTGCGGTTGTGGCTGCTGCGCTCCCTGCG
>JAFXLH010000053.1 GCA_017531315.1 Bacillota bacterium | reverse complement strand
GCGTGCGCCGCAGAATAAGAAGCCTACTGCCGATCAGTCGGCAGATATCATCGGCCGCCGTGCCGCGCTGGAGCTGAATCCCGGCGATATCATCAATATCGGCATCGGCATACCGGAAAAGGTGGGCGCCTATGCCTCGCGCATGGGCCTGCTGCAGGATCTGACCATGACGGTGGAAGCGGGCGGCTTCGGCGGCCTGCCGGCGCCCGGCGCCAGCTTTGGCGCTACCGTCGGCTCGGATATGGTCTGCGATATGGCCACCCAGTTCGACTTCTATGATGGCGGCGGGCTGGATATCTGCTTCATGGGTGCGGCCGAGGTGGATTCGCACGGCAATGTCAACGCCCATGCGCTGGGCGACGTCTATTCCGGCATCGGCGGCTTTGCCAATATCACCGCCGCCACGCCGGTGATCGTTTTCTGCTTCACCTTCTCTACCAAGGGGCTGGAGGCGGTGGACGAGCAGGGCAGGGTAGAGCTGCGCCGCGAGGGCAGCATCTGCAAGATCAAAAAAGATGTCTCCACCATCAGCTTCTCGGCCAAGAATGCGCTGAAAAACGGGCAAAAGGTGCTCTATGTGACCGAGCGCTGCGTCTTTGAGCTGACCGAGCAGGGCCTGCACCTGAAAGAGGTATACCCCGGCATCGACGAGCAAACGCAGATCCGCGACCTGCTGGATTTTGAACTACTGTAAGGATAAGGAGGGCGCTAATGTTTGATGTACTGATCAAGGGTGGTACTGTTTATGATGGCAGCGGCCGCCCCGCCTATACCGCCGATATCGGCGTCACGGATGGCTGCATCGCCGCCATCGGCACGCTTACTGCGGATGCCAAAGAGGTCATCGACGCCAGCGGCAAGGCGGTGACCCCCGGCTTTATCGATACCCACTCTCACGGCGACCTGACCCTGCCCTTCTACCCGGAAATGGAGAGCAAGGTGCGCCAGGGCATCACCACCATCGTGGGCGGCCAATGCGGCCTTTCGCCCGCGCCCTGCGATAAATGGTGGGAAAACCAGTACTATGAGCAGATGCAGATACTGGAACTGAGCGGCAATCTGCTTTCCGCGCCGCTGCTGGCCCGCCCCGAACAGCTCTCGCCGCTGATGCAGCGCGATTTTGGCGCGCCCATCGACTGGCGCAGCTACGCCGAGTTCCTGGCGGTAGTGGAGCAGCGCGGCATCGGCGCCAATTACCTGCCGCTGGTGGGTCACGGCGCTATCCGCCTGCAGGTGCTGGGCGAAGACTACAAGCGCACCGCCACCGATGCGGAGATCGAGCAGATGAAAGCATATCTGCGTGCAGCTCTGGATGCCGGTGCGGCCGGTCTTTCCAGCGGGCTGGATTATCAGCCGGATATTTACTGCGACTTCCGCGAGCTGAAGGCGCTGTGCGAGGTGGTGGCGGAATACGGCCGCATCTACGATCCGCATTGGCGTAAGACCGGCCTGCGTGAGGGCACGCCGAAGAAGCAGAAGAAGATCGGCGGCATCATCGAAGCGCTGGAGCTGGGCCTGCAGACGGGCGTACAGGTGCATCTGGCGCATCTTTCCGTCGGATTCGACGTTTTCCCCGCCGATGACAGCTATATGGCGGCTGCTGCGGCCAAGCGCACCCTCGCCATCATCGACGAATACCGCCAGAAAGGCGTGCGCGTCACCCACGATACCATCCCCAATGTTACCGGCGGCATCTTCCTCGAGCCGGATCTGGCCATCGCCTTCCTGCCGTGGATCAAACCCTGCGGCAGCGTAGAGCACTTCGCCAAAAACCTGCAGGCTGCGGATTATCGCGCCACTATCGCCAAAGAGATCTACGCCGGCAAGCATTATGACCTGAACCCGCTGGATAACCCGGATTGGGCCAATACTTACACTATCCTGCGCCACGGCGACGGCCGCTACAATGGGCGCAAGATCGGCACTCTGGCCGATGAGCTGGGCCGCGAGCATCTGGACTTCGTCTTCGATCTGCTGGCTGCCGACCCCTACACCAAGGTGTTCCAGGTAACGCAGCGCATGAACGAAAGCTCGGTGCGCGAATTTGTCAACGATCCGCACGGCACCATCGGCTCCGACACCTATGCCTTCGACGATAAGGCCATCATCGGCAACGGCGCGGGCATGCCGCCCTATTACCCCAGCCCCAACACCTACTGCGCCTTTGTGCGCTACCTGCTGGAATACCCGCAAGCCAGCTTCGAGGCCAGCATCTACAAGGTGACCGGGCTGCCGGCCAAGATCTTTGCGCTTGCCGACCGCGGCCTGCTGGAAGTGGGTAAGCGTGCCGATATTCTGGTCATCGACCGCGATGCCTTACGCAGCAATGAGGACCACATCGAGCCGCGTGTCTATCCCGATGGCATCGAGGCGGTGCTGGTCAACGGCGTGGCGGCGGTGCGCGGCGGCGCGCCTACCTATAGCCGCAGCGGCATGGTACTGCGTAAATAAGGAGGGCTGCAGGTGGATACTATCCTTATCATCATCGTGGTGCTGCTGCTGGCCTTGTGGCTGCTGCATCGCCATCATAAGCGCGTGGTCATCGACCATGCCCCGGCAGGGCTGGATACGCCGCAGGCGGTGATCGATTTTCTCAAAGGCGAGAATGCCAAATATGTGGCCGCCGAGCACAATAAGGCGGATATTTCCGTGGCGCTGCGTAGCCACACGGCGCTGAACGGGCAGGAGCCTTATGCGGTGATAGTTACCTGTTCCGATAGCCGCGTGCCGGTAGAGCATATCTTCCACGCCGGCATCGGCGAGATCTTCGTCATCCGCACCGCCGGCAATGTGGTGGGCGACTTCGAGCTGGGCAGCATCGAATACGGCGCGGAGCATCTGCACGCCAAGCTGGTGCTGGTGCTGGGGCATATCGGCTGCGGCGCGGTGGATGCGGCGCTGCATGGCCACGCCCACGGCCACATCGCGCATATCGTGGAAGAGATCGCCTGCTGCCTGCCGGAGGGCTGCGATGCCCGCACGGCAGAGCTGCTGAATGTGGAGCACGCTATCTCCCGCATCCGCGGCAGCGAAGTGATACAGCAGCTGGAAGCGGCGGGTCGCCTGATGGTCTGCGGTGCGCTGTACGATATCGTCAGCGGCGAAGTCAAATTTATCGATTAATTTGTAAAAATACCTACAAAGGGCGGTTATCCGCCCTTTTATTTTGCCGTAAAATGCATTATAATAGATAAGTATTGTTAAAAAACTGAAAGGAGCTCCGTAATGTCGAAGCCCAAAAAGAAAATCTCTTTAACGGTGAAGATCGCCATCGGTCTGCTGCTGGGCGTGCTGGCGGGTCTGCTGATGCAAAACAACAGCCATATCGCCGTTACCTACATCAAACCCTTTGGTACTATCTATCTCAACCTGATCAAAATGATCGTTGTTCCGGTGGTCATGCTGTCCATTATGCAGGGCATCATCTCGCTGGAAGACGTGAAAAAGGTTGGCAGTATCGGCATCCGCACCGTGGTCTATTTTATGCTTACCACTGCCTTTGCCGTAGGCGTTGGTCTGGTATTTGCCAATGTGCTGAAAGTCGGCGCCGGTTATGTGCTGCCTTCCGGTGATTTGTATTATCAGGCCGGTGCACCTACCAGCTTTATCGATACGCTGGTCAATATTTTCCCCTCCAACTTCCTGGCGCCGATGGTCAGCGCTACTATGCTGCAGGTCATCGTCATCGCCATTCTGTTTGGCTTTGGCGTAATTCTGGCCGGTGAAAAGGGCAAGTTGGCGGCTCAGGTTATTGAGAGCTTTGCCGAAGTATCCTTCAAAGTGATGGATATGATCATTCACCTTTCTCCCATCGGCGTATTTGCGCTGATCGCTCCGGTCATCGCCGAAAACGGACCGGATGTGCTGCTGCCGCTGCTGAAAGTGATCATCGTCGCCTTTACCTGCTATATCATCCATATGGTACTGGTTTATGCTACCTCGGTAAAAGTTTTTGCCAATATGAATCCGCTGCGCTTTTTCAAGGGCATGAGCCGCCCGATGCTGTTTGCCTTTTCCAGTGCCAGCAGCGTCGGCACCCTGCCTTTCAATCTGGAAGCCACGGAAGAACTCGGTGCGCGTAAAGAGATCTCCAGCTTTGTCCTGCCGCTGGGCGCTACCATCAATATGGACGGTACTGCCATTTATCAGGGTGTTTGCGCTATCTTCATCGCCCAGATCTTCGGTATCGACCTCGGTTTGTCCGAGCAGCTGACCATCATCCTTACCGCTACCCTCGCTTCCATCGGTACTGCCGGCGTTCCCGGCTCCGGTCTGATCATGCTGACTATGGTGCTGCAGAGCGTGGGACTGCCTATCGAAGGTATGGCGCTGGTTGCCGGCATCGACCGCATTCTGGATATGGGCCGCACGGTGGTCAATATCACCGGTTCTGCTGCCTGCGCTATCTGCATAGACGCGATGGAAAAGAAAAAAGAAGGCGTGATCGGCGTCATCAACTC
>JAFXLH010000052.1 GCA_017531315.1 Bacillota bacterium | reverse complement strand
TCGTACACGGTGATGTGCAGATAGGTGCGGCGGGCCAGCGTGATGGCATTATCCGCCACGTATTTGGCAAAGGCGAGCAGGATGCCCACCGAGAGCTTATCATCGAGGAAGCGGCTCTTGATATAGCCGCTGTCCGTCACGCGGCTGCGCGGGTCGAAGCAGATGAAATCGCCCACCATGATACCAAGAGCGCGTACATCGTCGCCGGTTTTCACCGGCTCATCGATCACCACCTCGCAGGCGCTGAACTTGCGGCTGGTAGCGTCATAATCGTCGTTGACGTGAACGGAGGCATTGACCAGCTGGAAAGTGCCCTCGTAAATTTTGCCGCTCTTGGTGACGATGCGGCAGTTTTCCGCCTCGGCATTATTGGCGTTCATGCCGCCGACATTGACGATACGCAGGCGGCCGTTCTCTTTGATCTCCGCCACCATGCCGCCCAAAGTATCGGCATGGGCGCACAGCAGCAGCGCATCCTCGTCATCCGCACCGCCCAAATCGACCAGCACGCCGCCCTTGACCGTGCGATGCGTGGCAAAGCCGAGCCCGCCGAAGGCCGCCAGCAGCCATTCTTCCGCCTGATGCGTATAGCCGCTGGGACTATCGACCGCCAGCAGCTCCAGAGTCTTTTCTACCGCAAAATCCACATATTTAGCGTCCATAGTTTGCTCCTTTTTCCTCTTTAGTAACAGCGGGACGGGGAACCCGTCCCCTACAATGTACTAATGTAATGCCATAACCGTAGGGGCGATTCACGAATCGCCCGCCGGGTCTGTTGATTTCACACCTTAATGCTCTTGCCCTCACGCTGCAGGATGCGCTGGATGGCGAACTTGCCTTGGATGGCGGCGGCGGGGAGGCCGCCGGGGGGGCTCATCCATTGGCCGGCCAGGATCAGGCGCGGTACATTATTGAGATACGGCTTGGGGTAGAACTCCTTGCCGCTCTTCTTGGTGGGGGTGAAGGCCTGATTGTAGCCGCGGTAGGCATTGCAGTAGCGGTGATAGGTGACCGGCGTCCAGCTATCGAGCAGGCGCAGCTTGCCCACCAGCTGCGGCCAGCGCTCTTCCAGCACCTGCTGCAGCCGCGCCGCCAGCTTCGCCTTTTCCGCATCATAGGCAGCGTGGTCGCGGCGGTACAGCTCATACCACCAGTCGAAGGCGGCGTCATGCGTGCCCAGCATCACCTGCAGCAGCTGCTTGCCCGCCGGGGCAAAGTCCGGCTCATAGGCAAAATCCTTTACCGTGATGCGGTTGCCCGCCCAGGGGATATCGCCCAGATTCACTTCCAGCATCACATCGCCATGGGTGATCGGCTCGGCTGCATCCACCGCGAAGGCGGCCTGGAACATGCCATAGATGCGGAAGTTTTTGCTCTCTTTATACATACGCGCCAGCATCGGCTCCATCAGCTTCTTCGGCAGCAGCGTGCCGAAGGTGACCGAGGTATCGCAGGCGGCGATGACGTAGTCGGCTTTCAGGTAGCGGCCATCTTTTAAGGTGACGCCGCGCGCCGCGCCCTCGGCCGTGCGCTCTATCTTCACCGCGGGGCAGCCCAGCAGCAGCACGCCGCCCAGCTCCTTGTACTTGGCGACCAGGCGCTGCGCCAGAGCGCGGCTGCCGCCCCTGGGGATGCCGCCATCGCCCGCAGCGAAGTTGCCGTAGGCCATGGGGAAGGAATTGGCGAGGCTTTCCGGCGGGCAGAAATCGGTGATGGCAGCGCGGATCAGCGGATGGCTGAAGCGATAGGCCAGATCGCGCGTATCCATGCCGGCCAGCTCCTTATCCAGCTTGACCAGCTTGTTCATCTGCGCGCTCATCATGATCACGTCGGTGAAGCTCCACATCTCGCCCGGCTTTTCCGCCGGTGGCATCACCGAGCCGCCAAGCTTGCACAGGCGCATCAGCCAGCGGATATTATCCGCATCCGCCGGAGAGAGCGCCAGCAGCTCCTTTTCCGTGCGGTCGATATCCGCCCACAGGGTCAGGCTCTCGCCGTCCAGCTCGCTGCGATACATAAATTCCGGCTGATGCACGCCGGTATCCAGCGCGCCCACCTCGGCCCAGATGCGGTGCAGGTCGCTGCCCGGCTTGCTGCCGACCAGCCAGTGCAGGCAGTTGTCGATATGGAAGCCCTCGCGGTCCCAGCCGGTGCATTCGCCGCCGGCCACATGGTTCTTTTCCACGATCATCGCCGACATACCGGCTCTTTGTGCGTAGATGCCGGCTACCAGGCCGCTGATGCCGCCGCCGACGATCACAATATCCAGGCTCATTCGCGTTCCTCCTTCGTCCAGGCAGCCATTATCTCCGCCACCGTTTGCCGCGCCTCATCGCTGATGCCGTCATTTTCCAGCACCTGCGGCACGAAGCCGTAGATGCGCTTCAGGCACAGCGTGCCCTCTTTGGTATCGGCGCGCAGCATCAGGCGGCTGCCCGGGGTCATATCCAGCTCATCCAGCAGCTGCTGCGGCAAATGCAGGCAGCCGTCCGCGCCCACTTCTACCGCATCTATCCTGATATGCTCCGGAATACGCATCGCCAATGCCCCTTTCGGATAAATTTACATAATTATATAAATTTCGCGTGTTTGCCGCCTATTCCCTGCCGCCGCCTGTCAAAAAAACACCTGTATGGGGCTTGCATAAATGCATAAAGTGCTTTATCATATTAGCTATTCTTGATTCTGACCAAAAGGAGGTGTGCCGATGCAGCCATCTGCCAGCCGCGGCTACCTGCACGAAGATTACCGCTACTTCCACCTGCGCGATGCCAAAGCGATGGAGGTAGAGCCGCATTATCACGAATTTGATAAGCTGATGCTGTTCATTTCCGGCCGCGTCACCTATACGGTAGAGGGCCGTACCAGCCGCCTGCGCCCCTTCGATGTACTGCTGATCGGCAGCGGCTGCATCCACAGCCTGAAGGTGGAAGAGGGCGAGCCGTATGAGCGCATCATCATCTGGCTGCGCCGCGACTACCTGCACGATGCGCAGAATCACGAGCATCTGCACTATTGCTTCGACCGCTGCGCCGAAAGCGGCCAATTCCTGCTGCGTACCACCGACAGTATGGAATTCCGCCATCTGGCAGATAAGCTGGAGCAGGCGCTGAACGAGCCGGGATTCGGCCAGAAGGCGCTGGCAGAGAGCTATCTGGTGCAGCTGCTCATCTACCTGAGCCGCCATCTGCTGCAGGATGCGGGAGAAGCGCCGCGCCTTAGCGCCGACCCGCGCATCGAGGCGATACGCCAGTATATCAACGACAACCTTGCCGCCGACCTCTCCATCGCCGCGCTGGCCGACCGCTTCTACCTCAGCCGCTCTTATCTGATGCACCGTTTCCGCGAGATCAGCGGCACGCCGCTGCACCGCTATGTGCGGCAGAAGCGCCTGCTGCGCGCCAGCGAGCTGATCCGCAGCGGTATGCCGGTGGGAAAAGCCGCCGCAGCCGCCGGCTTCGCCGATTATTCCGCCTTCTACCGCGCCTACAAATCTACGTTTAAAACCATGCCCAAGGACACCGCGGAGTAAGGGCAGCTACCTGTCGCTATCACCACCGCATCCGGCAAGAAGCCAGTAGGGCGGGGGCTTGCCTCCCGCCGCCGGGCACGCGGAATATAGCTGCAAACGGCCGGAGCAAGCCCCGGCCCTACAATCTTTCTCCCTGACATTCGCCCGACCCCGCACAGAAAGGAGCACCCTATGTCCCCCAAAGAAATCGCCAACGCTTATCTGAACATCGGCAAAAATAAATGCGCCCTGCCCGCTCTCACTACTATCATCCTCGGCTTCATGGGCGGTATGTTCATCGCCTTTGCCGCCGTGGCCTCTGCCACCGCCTCTTCCACCATCGCTTCCGCATCGGCGGCGCGCCTGCTCTCTGCCGCCGTCTTCCCGCCGGGGCTGATCATGGTGCTGATCGCCGGGTCGGAGCTGTTCACCGGCAACAATCTGCTGGTGATGCCGCTGCTGAAAAAGGTCATCACCCTGCGCGCCATGCTGCGTAACTGGGCGCTGGTCTATGTGGGCAATCTGCTCGGCTCGCTGTTTATCGTAGGGATCTGCGCCATCGGCGGCCAGTGGAAGCTCTACGGCGGCGGCCTTGCCATCACCACCATCAATACCGCGCTGACCGAGGTGGGCTACAGCTTCCCCCGCGCCTTTGCCCTCGGCATCGCCTGCAATATCCTCGTCTGCATCGCCGTGTGGATGAGCTTCGCCGCCAAGGATACGGTAAGCCGCGTCGCCGCCATCTACTTCCCCGTCTTCCTCTTCGTGCTGTGCGGCTTCGAGCACAGCATCGCCAATATGTACTATATCCCGGCCGGCATCATCGCCGCTGCCGACCCCGCCTTTGCCGCCGAAGCGCTGGCCCGCGGCATCGATACCACCGCCCTCACCTGGGGCAATTTCCTGCTCCGCAATCTGCTGCCCGTCACGCTCGGCAATATCGTCGGCGGCAGCGTGGTAGTGGGCGGCGTCTATACCTACTGCTACCTTAAAGACTAAAGCTGATGACAGCCCCTGCCCACCGCAGGGGCTGTTTTATTTCGTAGTCACGCCATCACCTACCGCCACCCCTGCCGGTGACGCCCACCCCACCACCTACCGTCCGCAGGGGACGGGTTCCCCGTCCCGCCGGGTACGCAGCATTGCAGCGGGCGAGCAATGCTCGCCCCTACGGTTTATTGTGTAACATAGTACGCATGTAGGGGCGACCAATGGTCGCCAGCCCCAAGCCTACCGCATTTACTTAGAATGTGTAGGGCGGGGGCTTGCTCCCGCCGCCTGTCGCTGTCACCACCGCCCCCCTGCCATACGCAGCAAGCGCCTACGCCCACCCCACCGCCCCAAAATTTGCTTGCATTTTCTGCCAAAAGGTATAAACTGTTACTATCTGTGTTTTCTCGACAAAAATCAAGCAAAGGAGCGCGCGCCCATGCCTTTGTGGAAGCGGAATCTCTATATCATCTACACCACGCAGCTGACGGCGATGTGCGCCTTCGGCTTCGTTTTTCCTTTCATCTCCTTCTACCTGCAGGAGATGGGCATACCCGCCGGCAGCGACCAGCTGAACTTCTACGTGGCGCTCTCCACGCTGCTGCCCTCCCTCGCCATGGCCATCTTCGCGCCCATCTGGGGGCGCATGGCCGACCGCTACGGCCGCAAGAAGATGATGCTGCGCGCCCAGTTCTGCGCCTCGGCCGCGCTGGTGCTGATGGGCCTGGCGCCCAATGCCGAGACCTTCCTCGTCCTCCGCTTCATCCAGGGTATTTTCACCGGCACGCTGGCTGCGGCCAATGCCTTCATCGCCGCCAATACGCCCTCGGATAAGATCTCTTACTCGATCGGCCTGATGACCTCGGCCAACTTCCTCGGCTTCTCCTTCGGCCCGGTGATCGGCGGCTTCGCGGCAGAGATAGTCGGCTACCGCGGCTGCTTCTTCATCGGCTCGGTGCTGGTATTCATCTCCGCCGTGGCCGTGCTCTTTGCGGTAAAGGAAGACCCCAGCACCTATGGCAAAGAGCTGCTGGAGCAGCGCAAGGCGGAAAAGACCGCCGATGGCGGCAGCAAAGCGAATGTGCTCTCCGCCTTCGTCATCACCATGCTGGCAGCGCTGATCCTGAACCGCGTCTGCCGCAGCATCTTCAACCAGTACACCGGCCTCTACGTGCAGCAGATGCGCGGCGGCATCATCGAAGGCACCAGCCGCATCTCCGGCATCATCAGCGGCGTGGGCTGCCTTGCGGTATCGCTCTCCTCCATCTTCGTCTCGCGCCTCGGCGATAAGTACGACAAGATGGAGCTGGTCTTCAAGCTGATACTGCTGTGCCTGCCGGTATCCCTGCTCTTTGGCTGGATGAGCGGCATCAGCATCTTCTGCTTCGGCCTCGGCTTCGGCATCTTCAATCTCGCCATCGGCGCCATCGAGCCGCTGATGACCTCCGCCGCCTCGGAAAAGGTCGACCCGGCGGTACGCGGCACGCTGTTTGGCTTCATCGCCACCGCCAATTCCATCGCCATGATGATCATCCCCATGCTCTCCGCCGCCATCGCCACCATCTGGGATTACCGCGGCATCATCTGGTCTATCTCCGTCTTCATCTGCATCCAGATACTCTTCTTCAACTACCTGCGTAAGCATAACGGAACCAAGCACGACACCGCCGACTGCGTAGAAACTGCCAAAGCCACCGCCGAGGCAGCCACCGGACATATCCCCAGCCATAAGTAAGCCAAAAGCCCTCGCATCCGCGGGGGCTTTCATTATTTTGCTTGTACCTACATTTACCAGCACTTTACCGGCCGTTTGCCTGCACAAATATGCCGCAAATATCGGCTTTTTCGTTGACAAACCGGGTATAATTTGCGATAATTATGCTGTTAATAAGGTGAAAAATGGGGTAAAATTTGCTCTTTTCACCCGTTCATAGCATGCGCTGGTAACTGACGGAAATAGTGGAGCACCACAAGGGGAGCCAAACGCATTAGTTTTTTGTCGACCGTCTGGGCAGTGCTGTACGTATTTTTCTATGGGGTACAGGACTGCCTAAAATTATTTATGTCCCAAAGTTGAACTTAAAAATATTATTCAGGAGGCCAGTAATTATGAAAAAAGTAGCCATCATCATGGGCAGCGACAGCGATCTGCCGGTAGTAGAAAAAGCCATCGATGTACTCACCGAATTCAATATCCCGCATGAAGTACATGTCTATTCCGCCCACCGCACTCCCATGCAGGCCGTCGCCTTTGCCGAAGATGCCGCAGTAAAGGGCTTCGGCGTGATCATCGCCGCCGCCGGCAAGGCCGCCCATCTGGCCGGCGTACTGGCCGCCCACACCACCCTGCCGGTGATCGGCATCCCGGTGAAATCCTCTGCGCTGGACGGCATGGACGCCCTGCTCTCCACCGTACAGATGCCTCCGGGCGTACCGGTAGCCACCGTGGGCATCGACGGCGCGCAGAATGCCGCCATCCTCGCCATCCAGATCCTCGCTACCGAAGACAGCGCTCTGCCCGCTCAGCTGAAGCAGTACCGCACCAAGGCGATGAACAAGGTGCTGGAAAAGAACGCCGCCATCGAAGCCCGCTTCAACGACTGAAAATAACGCCGCGACTACCGCGACACCACATAGATTTAGCATAAATCTATCAAAATTAAGGAGCCAAATTATCCATGACCGATTTCGAAACCTACACCTCAATCGAACATGAACTGGAACACGAAGTGCAGCACGAATGCGGCGTCTTCGGCATTTATGCCCCGCAGCCGGTAGAAGCGGCGCAGATCGCCTACTACGGCCTCTATGCGCTGCAGCATCGCGGCCAGCAGGGCTGCGGCATCGTCATCAATGACGACGGTCTCTTCTACGAGCACCGCGACTTAGGCCTGATCAGCCAGGTCTTCACGCCGGAAGTGATCGGCAAGCTGCCGATGGGGCAGATCGCCGTGGCGCATACCCGCTACAGCTCCGCTAAGAGCGACCACCGTGCCAACTGCCAGCCGATCATCGTGCAGCATATCAAGGGCCACACCGCGCTGGCGCATAACGGCAAGCTGACCAACAGCCGCGAGCTGCGCGACGAGCTGGAACTGCAGGGCTCCATCTTCCATACCACCTCCGATACGGAGGTCATCTCCTACCTCATCACCAAGGAGCGCCTCACCGCGCCCTCTATCGAAGAAGCGCTGAACCGCGCCATGCACCGCCTGAAGGGCTCTTTCTCGCTGGTGCTGATGTCCAGCTCCAAGCTGGTAGCCGCCCGCGATGAGAACGGCATCCACCCGCTGTGTTACGGCCAGTGCACCGACGGCACCTATATCGTCGCCTCGGAAAGCTGCGCTTTAGAAGCCTGCAGCGCCGATTTCATCCGCGAGATCGAGCCGGGCGAGATCGTCGTCTTCTCTGCCGAGGGCGTGCATTCGATCAAGGACCACTGCAATAAGCAGCCCAAGGCCACCTGCATCTTCGAATACGTCTACACCGCCCGCCCCGATTCGCAGATCGACGGCCTCGGCGTACACGATTCGCGCCTGCGCGCCGGCGCCTGCCTGGCCCGCCGCCACCCCGCCGATGCGGACGTCGTTATCGGCGTACCGGACAGCGGCCTCGATGCGGCGATCGGCTTCGCCCGCGAGAGCGGCATCCCCTTCGAGATCGGCTTCCTCAAAAACAAGTATATCGGCCGCACCTTCATCTCCCCCACCCAGGCGATGCGCCAGAATCAGGTACGCATCAAGCTGAACCCGATCAGCAGCGCCGTACGCGGCAAGCGCGTGGTGATGGTGGACGACTCCATCGTGCGCGGCACCACCTGCAAGCGCATCGTCAGCCTGCTGCGCCATGCCGGCGCCACGGAAGTGCATGTGCGCCTGTCCTCCCCCAAATTCCTCAATCCCTGCTATTACGGCACCGATATCTACAGCAAGGAAAACCTCATCGCCTGCAAGTATGATACCGAAGGCATCCGCGAATATATCGGCGCCGACAGCGTCGGCTACCTCGATCTGGAAGATCTGCCGGAAATCGTCGGTGTGAAGGATTGCGCGGGCTTCGGCGGCAGCTGCAACGGCTACTGCTGCGGCTGCTTCGACGGCGTATACCCCACCGAACTGCCCAAAGATACCGGCAAACGCCCCTATGAAACCAAACTGAGCGAAAGAGAGGCCAAACAATGAGCAGCCATAGCGAAAGTTACGCCGCCGCCGGCGTAGACGTTACCGCGGGTTACCGCGCCGTAGAACTGATGAAGCAGCATATCGCCCGTACCATGGTGCCGGGAGTCTTAGGCAGCGTGGGCGGCTTCGGCGGTATGTTTGAGCTGGACCTCACCGGCATCAACAAGCCGGTACTGGTCAGCGGCACCGACGGTGTCGGCACCAAGCTGAAGCTGGCCTTTTTGCAGGATAAGCACGATACCGTGGGCATCGACTGCGTGGCCATGTGCGTAAATGACGTGCTCTGCTGCGGCGCCAAGCCCCTCTTCTTCCTCGACTATATCGCCTGCGGCAAAAACTACCCGGAACGCATCGCCAGCATCGTCAGCGGCGTGGCTGAGGGCTGCTACCAGTCCGGCGCGGCCCTGATCGGCGGCGAAACTGCGGAAATGCCCGGCTTCTACCCGGTAGACGAATACGATCTCGCCGGCTTCACCGTAGGCGTGGTCGATAAGGACAAGATCCTCGACAAGAACAATGTCCAGCCCGGCGACGTCATCATCGCCCTGCCCAGCTCCGGCGTCCATTCCAACGGCTTCTCCCTCGTACGCAAGGTCTTCAAGGTAGGCGAAGCCGACCTCAGCCAGCCTTGCGACAAGCTGGGCGGCAAGAGCATCGCCGAGACCCTGCTCACCCCCACCCGCATCTATGTGAAGCCGATCCTCGCCCTGCTGGATGCGGTAGAAGTAAGCGCGCTGGCCCATATCACCGGCGGCGGCTTCTACGAAAATATCCCGCGCTGCCTGCCCGACGGCTGCACCGCCAAAATCGACAAAGCCGCGCTGAAAATCCTGCCCATCTCCGACCTGATCATGGAAGCGGGCAATATCCCCGAGCGCGATATGTTCAATACCTTCAATATGGGCGTAGGCATGATCGCCGTAGTCCGCGCCGATAAGGCGGAAGCCGCCCTCGCCGTGCTGAAAGAGCAGGGCGAAGACGCCTACATCATCGGCGAAGTGGTAGCCGGCGAAGAGGGCGTGGTCATATGCTGAAAACGCGCATTGCCGTCTTCGTCAGCGGCGGCGGCACCAATCTGCAGGCGCTGATTGACGCCGAGAAAGCCGGCATCATCAGCAGCGGCGAGATCGCGCTGGTAGTAGCCAGCCGCGCCGATGCCTATGCGCTGGAACGTGCCAAGAATGCCGGCATCCCCGCCGCCGTGGCCAGCAAGAAGGAGCTGGGCAGCCAGCAGGCCGTGGAAGCACGCCTGAACCAGCTGCTCGCCGAGCATGATATCGATATGATCGTGCTCGCGGGCTACCTTTCCATCCTCTCTGCCGACTTCACCAAGCGCTGGGACAAGCGCATCATCAATGTGCACCCCTCGCTGATCCCCGCCTTCTGCGGCGAAGGGATGTACGGGCTGAAAGTGCATGAAGCCGCGCTGAATTACGGCGTAAAGGTGAGCGGCGCCACCGTCCACTATGTCAACGAGATCGCCGATGGCGGCGAGATCATCCTGCAAAAGGCGGTGCGCGTCTGCAAGACCGACACGCCGCAAAAGCTGCAAAAGCGCATCATGAAGCAGGCGGAATGGAAGATCCTCCCCGCCGCCGCCGAGCTGGTGGCCGCCCGCCTCGCCGCCGAAAAGGCGGTACAAGCCGCCGAGCCGCAGCTCAAAGCCAAATACAAACTGCAATAAGCGCAGATAAGCGAAAAGGAGCATACATATGAGCATGGAACTTACTGCCGTCTTGAGCGGCAACCGCTACCCCGGCCGCGGCCTCGTGCTTGGCTGCAGCGCCGATGGCGACGTTATCGCCGCCTACTTCATCATGGGCCGCAGCACCAACAGCCGCAACCGCATCTTCAGCCGCACCGCCGACGGCATCCGCACCGAAGCGCATGACCCGGCCCTGCTGGCCGACCCCAGCCTGATCATCTACCACCCGGTACGCGATACCAAGGACGGCCTGGTGCTGACCAACGGCGACCAGACCGACACCATCGCCGATGCCATCGCCAATGGCGGCAGCTTCGAAAGCGCCCTCTTCACCCGCACCTTCGAGCCGGATGCGCCCAATTTCACCCCCCGCATCTCCGCCATCCTCGCCGCAGACGGCAGCTACAAGCTGGCCTCTCTCCGCAGCGTCAATGGCGACGGCAGCAAGACCTGCCGCGCCTTCTGGGAATACCCCGCCGCCGAAAAGGGCTGCGGCCACTTCCTGCACACCTATGCCGCAGACGGCAATCCGCTGCCGAGTTTTTCCGTCGACCCCGAAGAAGTAACTCTTCCCGGCGGCAGCGCGGCCGAGATCTGCCAGACTATCTACGATGCCCTCGATGCGGAAAACCGCATCTCCGTCTATGTTTACCGCCTGCATGACGGCGCGGTAGATACCGCCATCATCAACAAAAACGCCTAAGGAGGATGCCGAAAAGATGAAAGAACTGCTGCTCAAATACGGCTGCAACCCCAATCAGAAACCGGCCAAGCTGGCCATGAAAGACGGCAGCGACCTGCCGATCGAAGTATTGAACGGTGCGCCCGGCTATATCAACTTCCTCGATGCGCTGAACAGCTGGCAGCTGGTAAAAGAACTGGCCGCCGCCACCGGCATCCCCGCCGCCGCCTCCTTCAAGCATGTCTCCCCCGCCGGCGTAGCGCTCGGCCTGCCGCTCAGCGAAACCGAAAAGCAGATGTACTTCGTAGACGAAGCGCAGGAGCTGACCCCCATCGCCTGCGCCTATATCCGCGCCCGCGGCGCCGACCGCCTCTGCTCCTATGGCGACTGGGTAGCTCTCTCTCACACCTGCGACGCCGCCACCGCCAGCTATCTTAAAGGCGAAGTGAGCGACGGCGTTATCGCCCCCGACTTTACTGCGGAAGCGGTAGAGATCCTCAAAACCAAGAAGGGCGGCAAATATAACGTGGTCAAGATCGACCCCGCTTATCAGCCCGACCCGATCGAAAAGCGCGACCTCTTCGGCATCACCCTCCAGCAGGGTCACAATGAATGCGTCATCGACGAAAGCCTGCTCGAAAACATCGTCAGCGAAAATAAGGAGCTCTCGCAGGAAGCCAAGCATGACCTCATCCTGGCGATGATCACCCTTAAATACACCCAGAGCAACTCCGTCTGCTATGTCAAGGGCGGCCAGACCATCGGCGTGGGCGCGGGCCAGCAGAGCCGCATCCACTGCACCCGCCTCGCCGGCAACAAGGCCGATATCTGGTGGCTGCGTCAGCATCCGCAGGTACTGGCCCTGCCCTTCAAAGAAGGCATCCGCCGCCCCGACCGCGACAATGCCATCGACCTCTACATCTCTGATGAATGGGAAGACCTGCTGGCAGATGGCGTCTGGCAGCAGACCTTCACCGAATGCCCCGCGCCGCTTACCCCCGAAATGAAGAAGGAATGGGGCAAGAAGCTTTCCGGCGTCAGCTGCGGCAGCGATGCCTTCTTCCCCTTTGGCGATAACGTAGAGCGCGCCGTCAAGAGCGGCGTGCAGTACATCGCCGAACCGGGCGGCAGCATCCGCGATGACCATGTCATCGAATGCTGCAACAAGCACGGCGTAGTGCTCGCCTTCACCGGCCTGCGCCTCTTCCTGCACTAATACAATAAGGAGAACCGCATTATGGACGAACGCGTACTGGACTACGAAAGCAGGCTGAAAAGCATCGCCTTAAGCGAACTGCAGGATAAACAGATCACCGATGTTTATTGGGAAACCGGCTCTGGCTGCATCCTCTTCCATTATAAAGCTCCGGTAGTCGGCAAAAGCGGAAAAGCCACCAAAAAGTGGCATGAGCTGGCCTTGCAGATCAGCTACGAAGATATGGAAAATGCCCTGCGCGCCAAAGGCTGCTCTGCCGATGACTTTATTTTCTACATTGGCAAGCTGATCGATTCCTGGGGTCTGGACTATTCTTTATTGGATAGCCCTCATCCCTTCGGTCAGTTCGGCATCGCTCCCGATGCGTTCATGATGGATCCGCCCAGATATATCCGTAAAGACAGCAGCATCGATATTGATGATTACGAATGGCTGGACGATTACGCTTATAATCAGGAATTTCTCTCCGCTTTAGCAGAGAGAATTCTTGCCTGCAAATAATACCAACTTATCCGGAGGCTGATATGAAGCTGATGATGATTGGCGGCGGCGGCCGCGAACATGCCCTGATCAAAAAACTGAAAGAAAACCCGGCCATCACGGAGATCTACGCCCTGCCCGGCAACGGCGGCATCGCCCGTGAGGGAGTCACCTGCCTGCCCATCAAGGCCACCGATATCGCCGCGCAGGTAGAATTTGCCGTGAAAACCGGCATCGACTTCGCCGTAGTGGCGCCGGATGATCCGCTGGCCCTCGGCGCGGTAGATGCGCTGGAAGCGGCCGGCATCCCCTGCTTCGGCCCGAAGAAGGACGCCGCGATTATCGAAAGCAGCAAGATCTTTTCCAAGCAGCTGATGGAAAAATACGGCATCCCCACCGCTGCCTGCCGCATCTTCACCGAAATTGAGCCGGCGCTGGCCTATGTGGCGGATTGCCCGCTGCCCACCGTGGTAAAGGCAGACGGCCTGGCCTTAGGCAAAGGCGTCAGCATCTGCCTGACCCGCGATGAGGCCATCGACGCCGTGTGCTCGATGATGGAAGACCGCACCTTCGGCGACAGCGGCAGCCGCATCGTCATCGAAGAATTCCTCACCGGGCCGGAGGTATCCGTGCTCGCCTTCACCGACGGCACCACGCTCATCCCCATGGCCAGCTCCATGGACCATAAGCGCGCCCTCGACGGCGACCAGGGCCTCAATACCGGCGGCATGGGCACCATCGCGCCCAATCCCTATTACACCGAAGCTATCGCCGCCGAATGCATGGAGACCATCTTCCTGCCTACGATAAAAGCGATGAAGGCGGAAGGCCGTGAATTCCGCGGCTGCCTCTACTTCGGCCTGATGCTGACCCCGAATGGCCCGAAGGTCATCGAATACAACTGCCGCTTCGGCGACCCGGAAACTCAGGTAGTACTGCCGCTGCTCGATGGCGACCTGCTGACCATCATGCAGGCCGTGCGCGACGGCCGCCTCGCCGAAGTTTCCGTGGGCACTAAGCCCGGCGCTGCGGCCTGCGTCATCATGGCCAGCGGCGGCTACCCCGGCAGCTACGAAAAGGGTAAGGCCATCACCCTTCCCACCGACATCCCCGAATACGCCCACGTGATCATCGCCGGCGCCAAGCTGGAAGATGAGACTCTTCTCACCAGCGGCGGCCGCGTGCTCGGCGCGGTGGCACAGGGCGCAGACCTGCCGCAGGCGCTGCAGCGCGCCTATGCTCTTGCAGATAATATCCACTTCGAAAAAGCCCACTACCGCCGCGATATCGGCAAACGCGCACTGGAGGTATGCAAATGATCTACCGTGTATATGTAGAAAAGAAGCCGGAACTGGCACATGAAGCGGCGGGCTGCCTCAAGCAGATCCGCGAATTTGTCGGCGTCAGCGAGCTGACCGGCCTGCGCCTGCTCAACCGCTACGATGCGGAAGGCGTGAGCGAAGAGCTGTTCGATGCCGCCATCAGCAGCGTCTTTTCCGAGCCGCAGCTCGATATCACCTACCGCGAGCTGCCCGAGCACAACGGCGCGGTGCTGGCAGTAGAATATCTGCCCGGCCAGTTCGACCAGCGCGCCGACTCTGCCGCGCAGTGCCTGCAGATCATCTCTCAGGGCGAGCGCCCCACCGTGCAGACCGCCAAGGTCTACCTGCTTGAGGGGCAGCTCAGCGCCGAAGCCCTCGCCAAGATCGAAAAATATCTCATCAACCCCGTAGAATGCCGCAAGGCGGCGCTCGAAATGCCCGCCACCCTGCAGACCGAATACGCCGTGCCGGAAGCGGTAGCCGTTTTGAGCGGCTTTACCGCCATGGATGAGGCGCAGATGAAAGAATTCCGCGCCGATTACGGCCTCGCCATGGACTTGGACGACCTGCGCTGCTGCCGCGACTACTTCGCCGCCGAGCACCGCGACCCCACCATCACCGAGATCCGCGTGCTCGATACCTACTGGTCTGACCACTGCCGCCACACCACCTTCAACACGGTGCTGGAGCAGGTCAGCTTCGAAGACGAGCTGCTGCAGGGCGCCTGGGATGAATACATCGCCACCCGCGCCGAGCTCAACCGCACCAAGCCGATCACCCTGATGGATCTCGGCACCATTGCCGCCCGCGCGCTGAAGGCCAAAGGCATCCTGAAGGATCTCGACGAATCCGACGAGATCAATGCCTGCACCGTTAAAGTAAAGATCGAAGTAGACGGCGAGCCGCAGGACTGGCTGCTCCTCTTCAAGAACGAGACCCACAACCACCCCACCGAGATCGAGCCCTTCGGCGGCGCTGCCACCTGCATCGGCGGCGCTATCCGCGATCCGCTTTCCGGCCGCAACTATGTCTATGCGGCGATGCGCGTCACCGGCGCGGCTGATCCGCTCGCTCCCGTATCCGCCACCATGCCCGGCAAGCTGCCCCAGCGTCAGCTGGTCACCACCGCTGCCGCCGGCTACTCTTCCTACGGCAACCAGATCGGCCTTGCAACAGGACAGGTAGATGAGATCTATCATCCCGGATACGTCGCTAAGCGCATGGAGGTAGGCGCTGTTATCGCAGCAGCACCTGCTGAGAATGTTATAAGAGAGACTCC
>JAFXLH010000051.1 GCA_017531315.1 Bacillota bacterium | reverse complement strand
GCAGCCGAAGCCGCAGCCGAGCCTGACGCCGCCTGCGCCGAAGCCGCAAGCCGCACCGCCCCCGCCCGTAGCCCCGCCGCCGGCTGCCCCGCCGGCATCCGCTGACCCGGCCGCTGCCGATATCGAAGCTATCCGCGAGCGCTGGGACGATATCCTTAAAAGCGTGGAGCGTGCCAATGCCGGCACGGCGGCTTACCTGCGTATGGCGCGTCCGCTTATGGTGAAGGGCAGCAATCTGCTGCTGGAGTTTTCCCCGGCGCATCAGTTCCATATGACCACGCTGCTCGGCAAGCCGCAGCAGAAGCAGCTGGTGCAGGAAACTATCCTGCGCATCTGCGGCTGCAATCTCACTATCAGCGGTCAGGTGGGTACGGAAAGTGAACCGCCGCCCCCGCCGCCTGAGCCTGCCGAGCCCGGCGATAGCGGGCAAATGAGCTTGTTCTGATATCTTTATCATGATATAATAATAAAAAAGTTTTGGAGGATACACACATGGGCATGAATATGCAGAAATTGATGAAACAGGCGCAGAAAATGCAGAACGACATGAACCGCGCTCAGGAAGAACTGAAAACTATGACCGTTGAAGGCATTGCCGGCGGCGGTATGGTCAAAGTTGTAATGACCGGCGCACAGGAAGTCGTCTCCGTCAGCATCTCTCCGGAAGTTGTCGATCCGGAAGATGTGGAAATGCTGGAAGATCTGGTGCTGGCCGCGATGCGTGAAGCCTCTGCCGCTTCTCAGGCGATGGCCGCGCAGCATTTGGGCAAAGTCACCGGCGGCATGGGCCTGCCCGGCATGTTCTGATACCCATGTTTTACCGCTACCCGCCCTCTCTTACCGAGCTGATTAATCAGCTGGGAAAATTGCCCGGCGTCGGGCCCAAGACCGCCGCCCGCTTAGCCTTTCACCTGCTTGCTGCACCGGAAGCCGATGCGGCAGGCTTGGCTGCGGCCATCGGTGCGGCGCGTAAGAGCATCGGCTACTGCGCCATCTGCGGCAGCTACACCGATACGGAGGTCTGCCCCTTATGCGAAGATAGCGAGCGCGACGCCACGCTGCTCTGCGTAGTGGAGCAGCCGCGCGATATCATCTCCATGGAGCGCAGCCGCAGCTTCCGCGGGCGCTACCATGTCTTAAACGGTGTGCTTTCGCCGATGGACGGCATCGGCCCGGACCGCCTGCGGATGACGGAGCTGTTCCAGCGGCTGGAAAATGGCGGCATCCGCGAAGTGGTCGTCGCTACCAATCCCAGCGTGGAAGGCGAAGCCACCGCCATGTATCTGGCGAAAAAGATCAAGCCGATGGGCATCCGCGTCACCCGCATCGCCCACGGTCTGCCGGTAGGCGGCGACCTGGAATATGCGGACGAAGCCACGCTGTCGCTGGCGCTCTCCGGCCGTCACGATCTGTAAAAAACGAACAGCGGGGGTAGTGCGCCCCTGCTGTTTTTATTAGAGGTGTATTATGGATATCACTGCTCTGGTGCAAGCGCAAAGGGACTTTTTCAATAGCGGCTATACGCAGGATGTAGAGGTGCGCCGCGCTGCGCTGATCGCCCTGCAGGCCGCCCTGCGCCGCCACGAGGCGGAGATCGCCGCCTCGCTGCAGAAAGACCTTGGCAAAGGCGAGCTGGAAGCCTATATGACGGAGACCGGCATCGTGCTGGAAGAGCTGCGCCTGATGCTGAAGAAGCTGAATAAGTGGGCGCGCCCGCGTCGTGTAGCCACGCCGCTGGCGCTCTTCCCGGGGCAGAGCCGCATCTACCCGCAGCCCTACGGCGTCACGCTGATCATCAGCCCCTGGAACTACCCGCTGCAGCTGTGCCTGATGCCGCTGATCGGCGCGCTGGCTGCCGGCAATACCGCCATCATCAAGCCCTCTGCCTATGCGCCTGCCACCTCGGCGCTGGTGGCGCGGCTGATCGGCGAGACCTTCCAGCCGGAATATGTGGCGGTGGTAGAGGGCGGCCGCGCCGAAAATACCGCGCTCTTAAACGAGAAATTCGACTTCATCTTCTTCACCGGCTCTACGGCGGTGGGCAAGGTGGTGATGGAAGCGGCGGCGAAAAACCTCACGCCGCTGGTGCTGGAGCTGGGCGGCAAAAGCCCGGTCTTCATCGCGCCGGATGCCGATATGCAGGCGGTGGCGCGCCGCGTGCTCTTTGGCAAGCTGATCAATTCCGGCCAGACCTGCGTAGCGCCGGACTACATCCTGCTGCCGCGGGGCAGGGAAGAGGAGCTGATCGCCGCTTTCCGCACGGCGGTGGCGGAGCAGCTGCCGCAGGGCCTTGCCACGGCGGATTATCCGCATCTCGTCAGCCGCAAGCATTACGATCGCGTCTGCGGCCTGCTGGCCTGCGGGCAGATCGCCCTCGGCGGCGGTACGGATGCGGCGAGCCTGCGTATCGAGCCGACCCTGCTCACGGAGGTGCCGCCGGATAGCCCCTTGATGCAGGAAGAGATATTCGGCCCGCTGCTGCCGTTCATCCCCTACGACAGCCCGGAAGCGGCGCTGGAATTCATCCGCCATCGCCCGCGTCCGCTGGCGCTGTACTACTTCGGCGGGGCGGGAGAGCTGCGCGAGCGCGCGCTGCAGCTGCCCTTTGGCGGCGGCTGTGTCAATGACACGATCATGCACCTGGCCAATTCGCGCCTGCCCTTCGGCGGCATTGGCGCGAGCGGCCTTGGCTGCTATCACGGCAAGGAAAGCTTCTTGACCTTTTCTGCCAAAAAGGGTATATATAATAAGAGCAACTGGCTGGATCTGCCGATGCGCTACCGCCCCTACACGGCGGAAAAACTGCGCCTGATCCGCCGCTTTTTACGCTAAAGAGGAGGTGCCGCATGGGACAAAAGGGCATACAGTTCAACCGTTCTTTGGAAGAGGGCGAGGCGCTGTACGTGATTTTTGACAGCGAACCGATTTGCGTAGGCTTTGTCGAACGCATCGAGGATGACATCATCTACCTGGATAACGGCACGCGGATGCGCCGCACCGTCAGCCGCCTTGGCAATACGCGCCGGATGCAGGTGGAGTTGGAGGATATGGATGGGCCGAAGGAGAGTCCCCGTCTTCGCTACCGCTTCAGCTGAGCCGGACGAATAGCCCCGTATGCTGCGTTGCGTAGGAAGTTTCTATAAGCACCAGTAGGGCGGGGGCTTGTCTCCCGCCGTCTGTATCGGTGATAGATACCTTAAGGTGATGTTTATTATTTATCTAACGGCTTCGCCGCAAGGAAATAAACATCGAAATTGCCGCTGCGCGTCAATTATAGGCGCGGGGGCTTGTCTCCCGCCGTCTGTATCGGTGATAGATACCTTAAGGTGATGTTTATTATTTATCTAACGGCTTCGCCGCAAGGAAATAAACATCGAAATTGCCGCTGCGCGTCAATTATAGGCGCGGG
>JAFXLH010000050.1 GCA_017531315.1 Bacillota bacterium | reverse complement strand
GGGATGAAGCTGATCAGCCAGCTGTTGATGCGGAGGAACTGCCACTTGGCGGCAGCTTTATTCTCCGTGGGCAGGTACTGGCCCACCACGAAGCCGGCGCAGCCGAATATCTGCAGGCACAGCCCCAGCGCCGTCCAGATGGGCCGCTGATACGAATACCAGCCGAAAATGGCGGTGAGCAGGCCGATCACATTGAGCACCGTAGCGCCGACGGTGAAGATGCGCGCATCCACCGGCTCGAGCTGTGCGGGCTGCGTCGCAGTCTCCGGCATCCCCTGCCCCGCCGCGCCGCGCAGCAGATAGTCGCAGCTGACGCCGAAGAAGTCGCTCAAGAGCAGCAGCTTATCCAGCTCCGGCTGGCTCTGCTCGCTCTCCCATTTGGAGACGGCCTGGCGCGAGACCCCCAGCTGGTCGGCCAGCTCTTCCTGGCTGATGCCACGCGCCTTACGCATGGTCTGGATGCGGTTTGCTAAATTCATAGTATCTACCTCCTTTGTGAGGCCATCATAGCAGATCTGCGCGGCATAACGCCACCAACTGCGGCTGGAAATTTGTCAACCACAGGTAGCAGAAGCCGCGTAGCTGCGCTTTTAGCTTTCAAGAAATTCGCGCACCGCCGCATTGAAGGGCACAGGGCAGGCATTGGCGATGAAATGGTCGCCGTGGATTATCTTCAGCTCCGCACCGGGGATGGAGGCCGCGATCAGCCGCGTATGCTCATCCTTTATCATATCATCATCGCCGGCGATGACCAGCGTGGGCACGGCGAGCGCTGCCAGTTCCTTGGGGTCGATATGCGGGTCGTTCACCATCAACCCCAGCATCTCCGCCTCGGCCGCCGCCTTGGCGCTGTGCTCGGCGCACATCAGCGCGATACGATACTCCAGCTCTATCGGCAGCTGCACGCCATCCTTCACCCCTTCGGGATAGAGGTTGGCGCCGTTTAAGATCAGTTTCTCCACCATAGCCGGATACTTCAGCGCGAAGGTGAGCGCGATATTGCCGCCATCGGAAAAGCCGAGCAGATGCGCTTTTTCTATCCCCTGCTGCTGCATGAAGCTATGCAGATCTTCGGCAAACTGGCGGATGCGGAAGGGCGCAGTACCGCGCGGGCTCTTGCCGTGGCCGCGGGTATCTATGGCGATAACACGATGATCGCGGCTGAATTCGCGCAGCTGATGCTCAAAGTAGCTGCCGTCCTCGCCATTGCCATGCAGCAGTATCAGCGGCTGCCCCTGCCCGCGCTCGATGTAGTGATTGCGAAAATTCTCCATAGGCGCACCTCCTCAGATACCTCTATTATACCCGCAAAGGCACAGCGGCGACAAGAGGTAACTGTCGCCGGTAGCCCGCGCCATATGGCCACCCGTACCTACGAAAAATGAGCCGCCCGGTAAAGGGCGGCTCTCTATATCAATCATGAAAAAGTTTATTCGCTAACTTCCGCTTCGGTGCGGTTATCCACATCGCCCTGCGGAGATTCGGGGACGACGGATTTCTTTTCCAGGCGGTTCATCAGCATCGGAGACATGATACCGATCACGGAAAGGATGATCAGTGCCCAGCACAGGGGAGTGCTGAAGAGGATGGCCGGGTTGCCGCCGGAGAGCAGCAGGGAGCGGCGCAGACCGCGTTCACCGATCGGGCCGAGGATGAGGGCGAGAACGATGGCGGCGGGGTTCAGGTCGAACTTACGTACCAGGTAGCCCAGCATACCGAAGATCAGCATCAGTACTACGTCGACGAAGTTCTTGCGGATGGCGAAAGAGCCGACTACGCAGAGAACGGTGACGCAGGGGATGAGGATGGCATCGGAGAGGCGGGAGATATGGGCGAAGCCCTTGGAACCGATCAGACCAATGGCCAGCATAAAGAACTGGATAAGTACAAAGCCGGCAAAGAAGGTGTAGGTCATCGGCGCATAGCGGGTGAAGAGCTCCGGACCGGGCTGCAGGCCCTGAATGATCAGGCCGCCCATCAGTACGGCGGTAACGGATTCACCGGGGATGCCCAGGGTGAGCATCGGGATAAGGGAGCCGCCGGTAACAGCGTTGTTGGCAGCTTCGGAACCGGCAACGCCTTCGATAGAGCCGTGGCCGAAGTCTTCTTTGTGCTTGGAGAAGCGGTAGGCTTCGTTGTAGCCCATGAAGCAGGCGATGGAAGCGCCGGCGCCGGGCAGGATGCCGATGATATTACCGATGATCCAGGAGCGGAGAATGGTGGGAGTGATGAGCTTGAATTCCGCCCAGGTGAGCATCATGCGGTCTTTTACCGCTACAACATTGCCGCGTTCCTTGATCTTCTTTTCCGCCAGGATCAGTACCTGAGACATGGAGAAGAGACCGATCAGCGCGCAGGTGGTGTTGATGCCGTCATAGAGCGCTACCTGACCGAACTGGAAGCGCTTGACGCCTTCCATCGGGTCCATACCGATAGTGGAGAGGATCAGGCCCAGCGCACCGGACATCAGGCCCTTGAGCAGGGACTTACTGGATACACCGGCGATGATGGTGAGGCCGAAGATGGAGAGCCAGAAGTTTTCCGGAGAGGCGAACTTCATAGCCAGCTTGGCCAGAGCCGGAGCGAAGAAGTAAAGGGAAATGCAGGAAAGCAGGCCGCCGAAGAAAGAGGAGACGCAGGCGGTGGCCAGCGCCTTACCGGCTTTGCCCTGCAGGGTCAGCTGGTAGCCATCCAGCGCGGTAGCGGCAGATGCCGGCGTACCCGGCGTATGGATAAGGATGGCCGAGATCGACCCGCCGAAGATGGCGCCGCAGTAAATACCGCCCAGTACGATAAGGCCGGTGGCGGGCTCCATGGTGAAGGTCATCGGCAGCAGCAGCGCTACGCCCATCGCGGCAGAAAGGCCGGGCAGGCAGCCGATAACGATACCTAAGGTCACGGAAGCGGCCATAGCCAGCAGGTTCAGCGGGGTAAGGGCATTGACAAAGCCGGCGCCCATCAAAGACAGAGTTTGAGCAGTGGTTAATGCTTCAGTCATTTAATGCGCACCCCCCTTAAAAGAACATGCCCTTGGGCAGACGAACGCCCAGGAACTCGGTGAAAGCGAAGTAAACGATAGCGATGATCACTACCGTGGCGATGATATTGTGCAGTTTCGGCACTTTGAGCAGGTAAAGGGTGATCAGCATGAAGACGGCGGCGGCGATGTAGAAGCCGAATACCTTCAGCATGACCACGAAGGCCAGGATCATGACCACGACTTTGAAGAACTGCTGGGCCTGGAAGCCGGCAAAAACTTCATCGAAGCCATTCTGCACGCCATATTTTTTAGCATCCATGACCATCTTGATCACATACAAAGTGGTCAAAACAGCCAGCAGCGAAATTACGAATTTGGGGTAGATCTGAGCAGCGGGCTTCAGCTTCAGCGTCATGCTAAAGAACAGAGCACAAACGCCGTACATAAAGGCCACTACGCAAATATCGGACTTTTTCAAGGAAGGATCCCCCTTTGGTAGTGTTGCAGAAAAAAATTATGATTGAGATAAATAAGTATGATTGCGGATGAATTGTCAGAAAACTTGATTAGATTAAAAGAGCGGGGCTTAACTTTTCGTTAAGCCCCGCTTTGTGGGCTAATGCCGGGTGCTGAGATTATTCAGCGGGGAAGAGAGCGGTAACGGTTTCCATGGCGAAGGTGTTCTGGGCAGCGAGCAGGCCGGCCAGAGCTTCGGCATCCATGTAATCGGTGGTTACGGAAGCGGTGGTAGCAGCGGCGAGGTAATCAGCATCTTCCATAGCAGCCTTGAAAGCGGCTTCGTAGAAGTCGATTACGTTCTGAGGAGTGCCGGCGGGAGCAACGATGCAGCGGGCAGAGCCGTACCACTGATCATAGTAACCGAGTTCGCCGAGGGTGGGGATTTCCGGATGGTCAGCCATACGTTCGGTGGCCATTACACCTAAGACCTTAACTTCGGAAGTGAAGGAAGCGAAGTCAGCAAATTTGGCAGAGGAGAAGTCAACTTCGCCCTGACGCAGAGCCAGCAGCTGGTCAGCAGTGCCGCCGTAAGGAATAGCAGTGTATTCGAAGCCGGCAGTGGAAGCGAACAGCTGAGCGCCGATGTGGTTGGAGGCCTGGTTGCCGTTGGTGGAGGCCTTCAGAACGCCGGGGTTAGCCTGGGCATAGGTTACGAGTTCTTCCAGGGTGTTGAAGGGGGAGTCGGCAGCAACGAGGATAACGGAAGTTTCGTTAACATGGTTGCAGATCGGAACGATGCTTTCAGCGGTGTAGTCTACGCCGCCCTGAGCGATGTTGGAGAAGTAGGTGGGCAGGTTGACGAAACCGATGGTGTAGCCGTCGGCTTCAGCATTTACCAGAGCAGTCCAGCCGATGGAGCCGGAGCCACCTTCGAGGTTTTCGATGACCAGGGACTGGCCAACATACTTTTCAGCATAGGTGGTGAGAACGCGAGCAGTGTTGTCGGTACCGGAACCGGCTTTGTAAGCAACGATAACGGTTACGGGGGAAGTCGGAGCCCATTCGGCGTTTTCGTCAACTTCCTGTTCTTTTTCGCCGCAGCCTACCATCAGGCACATAGCCAGCAGCAGGACCAGCATCAGAGCAAAAAACTTTTTCATGATATACCCTCCCAAAATTTTGACATCTTTTTAGATGTTTTTTGCGTCCGTATTCATCGCGGGCGCACACATTTATAATATCACCAATCGCTGATAAGTGTCAACCAAACAAGCCACAAATGGCAGCCGTTTTAGCGATTTTTTGTGGATTTTTTGTGCATAAAGCGCTGTTAAATGATGGTACAACCCAAACACCTGTTATGATACGGTGTCAAACAAGAGCATTTTTCGCCGTAGTCACGCCGCTCCTCTCCCCCGCCCCGCGCCGGATAGCTGCCCCACCCCACGCCCCACGGCGTAAATTGTTTGCCATTCTACATATTAATATGGTATGATAATATTTAGCCAAAAACGCGGCCCTGCCGCCTGACCAAGAAAGAGGGAGATTTTATGGATCACGCACTCTTCCCCGCCTGCCCCGCCGCCGATGCCGCACGGGCCAAACTGCCGGAAGGCATCCGCCTGCGTCCCCATATCGACGCCCGCCTTGCCGAAAAGAGCGGCCCGCTGCTGATACTGGCCGCCTCCGACCATCCGCTGCTGCCGCTGCTGCTGCAGGCAGCATTCTTCCGCCCCATCACGGTGCTGACCCGCCACGAGGACTACTACCTCCCCGCCGCCGGCCTGCTGCGCACCAAGCCGCCCGTAGAGCTGCTGGCAGAAGAAGACGACCTCTCCGCCCAGCTGGCCGGCTTAAAGGATAGCCGCAGCGCCATCGTACTGCTGCCGGAGGTACGCCGCGACCCCAGCGGCTGCACGCAGGCGATGCGTGCGGATGTGCTCGCTGCCGCCGCCCGCGCCGGCATGCCCATCGTCACCGCCGCCCTGCGCGGTCACTTCCTCATCCAGCCGCTGTGGCAGGAAAAACCGGGCCGCGGCTGCGTGGATATCGACATCCGCCTGCTCACCGCCGCCTGCAATGCCAAGAATATCGCTACCGCCCTCAATCAGCATGAAGCGCTGTGGAACGAACGCCGCCGCCAGCAGGTACGCGGCCTTAGCTGCACGGGCGCGGAAAAGATCCTCTACGCCTGCCCGGTCTGCCGCAATTTCGGCAGCTTAAAGGGCGAGGGCGAAGTAATCCGCTGCGGCAGCTGCACCTACAGCGCCCGGCTGGCCGCCGACGGCACCTTCGTCAGCCCGGACGGCGAGCAGCAGGTAGCCGATGCCCACTTAAGCCAATGGCTGCTGCGCCAGCAGGATCTGCTGCGCCGCAAGCTGGAATACCGCGAGCCGCAGGCCTTCGCCCACTGGAAAGCACAGCTGCAGCAGAAGAAAGACGG
>JAFXLH010000049.1 GCA_017531315.1 Bacillota bacterium | reverse complement strand
GTGGCGATAACGAATTTATCGCGGTAGCCTTTCAGCGCTTCGCCAAGGTATTCCTCGCTCACGGTGTAGCCGCGGGCGGTATCGATATAATTGACGCCGGCTTTGACCATTTCTTCCACCAGCACGCGGGTACCGGCCGCATCGATGCGCTGAATGGGAATGCCGCCAAAGCCCAGACGGGAAACTTTCAATCCGGTTTTGCCCAAAACACGATATTCCATAGCTATACCTCCATTAGTATATATATGCTAATTAAACCATATCCGCCGCCAAAAGGCAACCGCGGAGTTTTTTCGACTTTTGGATGCCGGGCAGATGCAATGCGGTGATCATACCTCCTGCGGCAGAAAAGCTCACCGGTTAGACCTTTTTAAATATAAAAAATACCGCAGAGAATGAATTCTCTGCGGCAAAAAGATGGTCGGGGTGAAAGGATTCGAACCTTCGGCCTCTGCGTCCCGAACGCAGCGCTCTACCAAGCTGAGCCACACCCCGACAACAGTACTATTTTAACTTGCATTTTGGCACTTGTCAATAAGATATTGAACTTTTTTCCATCCCTTGTTATACTTTGGGTAGAAATTTATGCCGCAAGGAGTGCTGATATATGCATATCGTCCTCGTCGAGCCGGTCATCCCCAATAATACCGGCAATATTTCCCGCACCTGCTCCGTCACCGGTTCCGCGCTGCATCTGGTGCGCCCGCTTGGCTTTTCTACCGATGATGCCCACTTGAAGCGCGCCGGGCTGGATTACTGGCAGTATCTCGACCTGCACTACTGGGACAGCTTCGAGGAGCTGCGCGCCGCCTATCCCGAAGGCCGCTTCTTCTTCGCCAGCACCCGCGCCAAGCACAACTATGCAGAGGTGGAATACCGCGCAGACGACTTCCTCGTCTTTGGCAAAGAGACCGCCGGCCTGCCGGAAGAGCTGCTCGCCGCCAATGAAGAGACCTGCATCCGCATCCCCATGGCGCCGGAGGTACGCTCGCTGAACCTCGCCAATTCCGTAGCCATCGTGCTCTACGAAGCACTGCGCCAGCAGGGCTTCCCCGGCCTCGCCTGAGCAGCCGGAGCGCCTGCTGCTGGTAACGAAGCTGCTGTACCCGGATGTAGCCAAGCTGCATGCCACCACCTATCACAGCGTAGAGCGCAGTATGCGTACTGCCACGAAGCTGGCCTGGAACACCAACCGCCCCTGCTGGAGCAGCTGGCGCATCATCCGCTGCCGCGGCAGCCTGTTCCGGCCGTTTTTCTCGCGATTATCAGCACCGATGTCAATACCTAAGTGCTGAACTTATATACAGCAAAAGCCCTCCCTACGGAGGGCTTTTATTATTGCTATTTTGCATTATTACTGGTATAATATTATATCTCGGTATGGTTTGGTGGAAGAAACACACAAAGGAGGTGAGCGCGGATGCTCGATTTTTCGCCCACGCGAATGTTATTCGTCATTCCCGCCATCATTATTGCGCTCAGCTTTCATGAATACGCTCATGCGCGTGTTGCTTACCACTACGGCGATCCCACCGCCAAAGAAGAGGGCCGTCTCACCCTCAATCCGCTCCGGCATCTGGACGTGGTGGGCACGCTGCTGCTAATCTTTGCCGGTTTTGGCTGGGCCAAGCCGGTGCCGGTCAATCCGTGGTATTTGGGTCCCGACCGCAAAAAGAAGCTGATGCACGTCTCCATCGCCGGCCCGCTGATGAACGTGTTGGAAGCGCTGGTGGGTGCGCTGATCATTTCTCTCATCTATCATTTTGTCCCCTACAGCCCCGCCGCCAATTATTTCTACAATTTCTTCTATTATTTCGTCTACATCAATATCACGCTGGCCATTTTCAATCTGCTGCCGGTGCCGCCGCTCGACGGCTCCAAAATTTTGGGCGGTCTGCTGCCCAATGAGCAGCAGCATATCATCTATGAGCTGGAACGCTACGGCATGGCGATACTGCTGCTGCTGTCCTTCACCGGCATCTTAGGCAAGATCATTGGCCCGATCATCTGGTTTTTCTACAACAATTTGCTGAAAATCGTGGGTATGTGATCCCGCGTTATTATTGGGAGGGTTTGGAAAGTGACTGAAGTTAAGACTGAAGTTAAAAAGAGACTGCTCAGCGGTATGCGCCCCACCGGCCGCCTGCATTTGGGCCACAGCCGCGTGGTACAGAACTGGATCGACCTGGCGGATGAATACGAAGCGTTCTACTTCACCGCCGACTGGCATGCCATCACCACCGCCTGGGATACCACGGAAATGCTGCGCGAAAACAAGCGCCAGATCGTCATCGACTGGCTCTCCGTGGGCCTCGACCCCAAGAAGTGCCATATCTTCCACCAGTCCGATGTGAAGGAGCACGCCGAGCTGCATGTGCTGTTCTCCATGCTCACCCCGCTCTCCTGGCTGGAACGCGTCCCCACCTACAAGGGCCAGCTGCAGGCCTTCAGCGAAAAGGGCAAGGATATCGCCACCTACGGTTTCCTCGGCTACCCGCTGCTGATGGCGGCAGACATTCTCATGTATCGCCCGGTCGGCGTGCCCGTAGGCACCGACCAGATGCCGCATGTGGAATTGGCGCGTGAACTGGTACGCCGCTTCCACCATATCTACGACTGCGAAATTTTCCCCGAACCGGCGCCGGTCTTTTCCAAGATCGACATCCTGCCCGGCACGGATAACCGCAAGATGAGCAAGAGCTACGATAACTTCATCCTGCTCTCCGCTTCCGAAGACGAAGTAAATGCCAAGGTAAAGGGCATGGTCACCGACCCGGCCCGCATCCGCAAGACCGACCCGGGCCACCCGGAAGTATGCAGCGTTTACGCCTATCACGGCTTCTTCAACAAGGAAGAGCAGCCCAGCATCTGCGCCGCCTGCAAAGCCGGCGAGATCGGATGCGGCCAGTGCAAAAAGCGCCTGATGGAGCTGCTGAACGAAGAGCTGGCCCCCGTCCGCGCCCGCCGCGCCGAGCTGGAAAACGACCCCGGTATGCTGGATGACATCATCCACGAAGGCAATGCCGCAGCGCGTGAAGCCGCGCAGGAAACCATGACGCTGGTACGCGAGGCGATGAAGATATGACCGACGCTGACAAGGCGGAAAGCTTAAGCATCAGCGCAGAGGCCGCGCCGGAGGTGGAAGCCCAGCCGGAAAATGCGGTGCAGCTGCATCTGCCCATTTTCGAAGGCCCCTTCGACCTGCTGCTGCATCTGATCAAGGAAAACGAGATCGATATCTACGATATACCGATCGTGCAGATCACCGAGCAATACCTGGCCTACCTGCACCAGATGGAAGAGCTGGACCTGGAAGTAGCCAGCAGCTTTCTGGTGATGGCGGCGAATCTGCTGGCGATCAAGGCGCGCATGCTGCTGCCCAAGCCGCCGGTGGAAGAGGAAGAAGAGGACGCGCGCGCCGAACTGGTGCACGACATTTTGGAATATATGCGCTTCAAGGACGCGGCGGAAACGCTGGGCGGCCTCAAAGAGCAGCATTCCCTGTTTATCGCCCGCCCCAATGAGGCGGACATGTATGAAAAGCTGTTTGCCGATCAGGTCATACTGGAAGATAAAACGCTGGTAGACCTGACCAATGCCTTCGCCGCCATTCTGCGGCAGGTGGAAGAGCGCGGCGAAGTGATAGATATCGCCAAAGAGCAGGTAACGGTGCGCGACAAGCTGCTGCAGCTCTATGAGAGCCTTAGCGCCAATCCGCAGGGCCAGAGCTTCGAGAGCTTCTTTGCCGCATCAGCCAGCCGCATCGAGGTCATCGTGACCTTTTTGGCGATGCTGGAGCTGTCCCGCCGCGGCATCCTCCGCGTATCGCAGAGCAGCGAATACGGGCGCATCTACCTCTACCCGGCCGAGCTGGAACGCTTCGCCGAGCTGGGGCTGGCAAACGCAGATTTAGGAGAGTATTGAGCCAATGGAAGAAGTAAAGGCTGAACTGATGGCCGAGGCCGCCGAAGCAGTAGAAGCGGTAGAAATGGATAAGGCGGAGATCAAGCAGATCGCCGAGGCGCTGTTCTTTGTCGCCTGCGACCCGCTGCCGGCAGCCAAAGTGGCAGAGATAGCCGGCTGCAGCGCGGCGGCGGCAGAGGCAGCCATCCGCGAGCTGGCGGATGAGCTGGCCGATGGGCATGGCGTGGTACTGCGGGAGCTGGGCGGCGGCTGGCAGTTTTTCACTGCGGCAGCGCTCTCTCCCTATATCGAGCAGCTGTACCGCCCCAAAGCGCAGCAGCTTTCCAAGGCCGCGCTGGAAACGCTGGCCATCATCGCCTACAAGCAGCCCATCTCCCGTGCGGAGATCGCCGATATCCGTCAGGTAGAGGTGGACGGCGTGGTGAACGGCCTGCTGGAAAAGCGGCTGATCGAAGAAGTGGGCCGCCGCAGCGGCACCGGCCGCGCTATCCTCTACGGCACCAGCAACAGCTTCCTCGAATTCTTCGGTCTGCGCTCTCTGGCCGACCTGCCGCCACTCAAAGAGCTGGCAGAACAGGCCCCCGACGAGGCAGACGCCGAGTAACCCCCCGCGAAAGCACCCCCACAAATCAACCCAAGCAGCGAAAAGGCCGCAGGTATCACACCTGCGGCCTTAATTTTTTCCCC
>JAFXLH010000048.1 GCA_017531315.1 Bacillota bacterium | reverse complement strand
CCGCACCTCATATCAGTTAAGGTATCTGAATAGCACCAGTAGGGCGGGGGCTCGTCCCCCGCCGCCTGTTTCGGTGATAGATACCTTAATCGGTACAAGGAATAAAGAAACAACAAAGCCTTGGCTCCCCTTTTAAGGGGAGCTGGCAGACGCTTTAGCGGCTGACTGAGGGGTCCCGGGCACGCAGCGTCCTGCTTCATATGCAGCGTACCCGTACCCTCTCAGTCACCTGCGCCGCCAGCTCCCCCAGAGGGGGAGCCGAGGGGGAGGAGCGGGGGCTTGCTCTTAAGAGCTGCACTGCGCTGGGCGCACGCTGTGGCTACGCCACAATACTTCTTCACTCTTCACTATTACTTCTTACTTATAGCATCCCCATCCCCCGCGCCTATCCGACAATAGTTCTCAGCATCCTCGCTTATCTCGCCTTGCCGCGCGGGGGCGGGGCGGGCTACAATAGTAGCAGAATGCTCGTCCCGTTGGGGGTCGCTATGCTGCAAACTATCCGCACCTTTTGTTACCTGCTGCTCACGCTGCTGCTCGTCGCGCTGGGGCTGGCGCCGCCTGCCGAGGCGGCGGAAATCACGGTGGAGCTCGCCGCCGCGCCCGATGGGGTGCTGCAGGTGACGGAGCAGATCTCGCTGCCCGCGCACAGCGCCGCCTTCACCCGCCGTCTGCCGCTCGTCACGCCGCAGGGGCAGAAGGTGATCGTCTCGCAGCTGGCGGTAGAGGGGGGCAGCTGCCGCCGCGAGCGGCAGGGCGACCAGCTACTGCTGCATATCAGCGCCGATGCGCCGGGGCAGCAGCTCTCGCTCTCCTATCGCTACGATGCCGGGGCAGATGCCGATGCGGCGGGCGACCATCTGCTCTTTCCGCTCATCGACGCCGATCTGCCGGCGGTGCAGCGGGGCGAATTCAGCCTCACTCTGCCGCGCGGCTTCACGCTGGCGCGCTGCCGCATCATCAGCGGCGATGCGGAGAGCCGCCGCAACCGCCACGTGGAGTGGGAGATGGAGCAGGAGCTGTTTTCCGGCCGGCTGAAGTTGCCGCTCATGGCGGGCGAGAGCGTGTGGCTCTACGTGGATCTGCCGCAGGGCTACTGGATCGGCGCGCGCAGCAATGCGGATCTTTCGCCGCAGGTAGCGCTGGTGGCGCTGGTGGGGCTGGCGGGATACACGGTGGTCTACCGCAAGCGCATCAATGCGCCGGAAGTTACGGCCGCGGCAAACAGCCGTTTCGGCGGCGTTGCCGCCCCTTGGAATAGACCCGCTATGCCGGCGGGGCTTGCGCCTTGCCGAATTCGGCTGTTTGCGCGGCGAGGTGATAGTGACATTGGCGGCACCGTTGCCGCTGCCGCCGTTGGTCGTAGTCACGCCGCTGCGCCCATCCGTGCTGCAGCTCCTAAGCGGGGGACTATGGCGGGGGCTGGGGCGACGGCGAGGTTCTCCGCTGCGGGGCGGGGGCTTGCTCCCGCCGCTGCCCCGGGTACGCATCAACCCGCGGGCGGCGCAAATAGCAGCTTGCGGCAAGGCGCAAGCCGCGCAGCTGTACCGGGTGTACCGCAAGCGGCGGCAACACAGCCGCAAGCGCTATTTGTGAGCCCGCCTGCCCCACCCGCCCCACCGCTTTGCGAACATAGCATCCTCACCTCCGGCCACCCCTCGGCTGCCGAGTTCGCGCTGCAGCCGCTGCTGTGGCTGGCGCAGGGGTGCATAGATATACGCGAGGATAGCTGCGGCGCTATCGTGCTGCAGCAGCTGCAGCCGCTGCCCGCCACGGCTACCGTGGCAGAAAAGCTGCTCTGGGCGCGCCTCTTCGCCGCCAAGCAGGGCGATACCGCGTGCTTAAGCTTCGCCGCCGCCGAGCTGCATCCGCTGCTCGATACCTGCGCCCGCCGCACCCTCGCCGCCTATACCGCGCCGCCGCTGCATCGCAGTCCGCGCCGGCTCAGCGCCGCCCTGCCTGCCGCCGCCCTGCTTGCCGCGCAGCTGCTGGCCTGCTGCCGCCTGCGTCTGCGCCTTATCACCACTTTCGCGCTCATTGCCGCCGCAGCCGCGCTGCTGCTGTTGTTTTTGCTGCTGCTCACCCGCCTGCTGCGCCGCGGCAGCCCCGCCGCAGCAGATGCCTACCTGATTTTGCCGCCGCTGCTGCTGATGGGGCTAATTAGCGCCGCCGCCTGGTATAGCGGGGCGTCGCTGCCGCATGCGCTCTTCACCGTTACCGCCGCGCTGATGCAGACGGCATTGGCTGCGCGCCTGATCATGCCGCTGAGCCGCCGCCGCGAAGCGGCCAAAGCCGCCATCGCCGAGCAGCAAAATATCCTTATCCGCTACTTGCAGGAAAAACCGCCCGCCGTGGCAAAAGATATAAGTTGCTATTTGCAGCTGCTGCCGCTGGCCATGAGCATCGGCCAGGCAGAGGAGTGGACGCAGCTTTTCGCCGCGCCGCCCGGCAGCAGTATATCACCCCGCATTTTGCTGCATCGCGCGCATTGTCTGTATCAGGCGCTGCTGCCCGCCTTTTCGGCCGCAGCATCGCCGCTGCCGCAGCGCCGCGCCGGCTGATAGCCGCAGCATCCGGGGCATCAAGGAGTAATTATGCAGCTTTTATCTGCCCAGAATGTGGGCGTCAGCTTCGGCGCACGCGAGCTGTTCAGTAATGTCAATTTCAAAGTAGAAGATAAAGACCACATCGGCCTGGTGGGGGTAAACGGCGCGGGCAAGACCACGCTGTTCCGCCTCATCATCGGCCAGATGCAGCCGGATGAGGGCGAAATCGCGAGATCCGGCGAGCTGCGGCTCGGCTATATGGAGCAGCATCTGCCCAAAGACAGCGGCGCCACGCTCTATCAGTCGGTGCTCTCGGTATTCGACCATCTGCGCGCCATGGAGACGGAGATGGAGCAGGTGCGCCGCGCGCTGCTCGATGCGCCCACCGAGGCGCTGATCGCCCGCCAGCAGTATCTGCAGGAGCGCT
>JAFXLH010000047.1 GCA_017531315.1 Bacillota bacterium | reverse complement strand
TGCTTATGCCCTTTGGGTACTCCCTTCACCCGCTCCAAAGAGAAATGCCGCCCCTTGTGGGCGGTTTTTCTCTTTACGTGGTTGGAGGGCTGCGAGAAGCCTGCTCGAGGGTTCGATTAGCAAAAGCCCGGATGTTTCATCCGGCAGCTTTTGCTTATGCCCTTTGGGTACTCCCTTCACCCGCTCCAAAATAAAGCACCGCCGTTTGGCGGTGTTTTGTTTTGCGTGTGGAGGGCTGCGAAAAGCCTGCTGTCCCCTGCTCTGCGGCAAAAGAAAACGCCACTCCGTTTGGAGTGGCGTTTCTGCTTCAGTTTCAGGCTTTGGCGAAGTATTCTTTGGTCAGCTTGCCAACGGTGCCGCCCAGAGCGATGAGGGCGATCATATTGGGGATGGCCATGGCGGCATTGAGCGTATCGGCGATAGCCCAGGCCAGAGACAGTTCCATCATCGCGGCAACAACTACACAGCCGACGAAAATGATCTGATAAATGATAACGGCGGTATTGCCAAACAGGTAACCGACGCAGCGGCTGCCGTAGAGAGACCAACCGAGAACGGTGGAGAAAGCGAAGCAGCCGAGAGCGACGAACATGAATACGGAAGCGACCTTCTGGCCATAGAAGCTGCCCAGAGCGGCGGTGGTGAGAGAAGCGCCGGCTTTGACGCCGTATTCCAGTTCCATGCCGCTGCAGAGGATGATCAGCGCGGAAATGGTGCAGACAACGAAGGTATCGAGGAAAACTTCCAGGATGCCGTAGATACCCTGTTCTACGGGGTGCTTGACGTCAGCGGAAGCATGGGCGATCGGCGCAGAACCGAGACCGGCTTCATTGGAGAAGATACCGCGGGAGAAGCCCTGCTTCATAGCATTGGCGATCAGGTAACCGGCAGAGCCGCCCACGAAGGCACGCATACCGAAAGCACCGGCAAAGATATCGGCAAAAGCGGGACCGACATTCTTGGCATGGAAGATGATGAAGACGATGCCGCCGATGAAGTAGAGCACGGCCATAATGGGTACCAGCATACTGGTAGCCTTGGCGATGCGCTGAGTGCCGCCGAACAGCACGATGGCGACGATGATAGCCAGAGCAACACCGACGATGAGGTGAATTACCCAACGATCTGCATAACCGCCGAAGGCCACGATCAGGTCATCTACGGAGCCAACGATGGAGTTGATCTGCGTCATATTACCGATACCGAAGGCAGCCAGCGCACCCAGTACGCAGAACAGGCTGGCCAGCCAGCCCCAGCCTTTGCCCAGGCCCTTCTTGATGTAGTACATCGGGCCGCCGACCCATTCGCCCTTGGCGTCACGCTCGCGGAAGTTGACGGCGAGTACGATTTCCGCATATTTGGTAGCCATACCGACCAGAGCGGAGACCCACATCCAGAAAACGGCGCCCGGGCCGCCGATGGTGATAGCACCGGCAACACCGGCGATATTACCGGTACCGACGGTAGCGGCAAGGGCGGTGCTTACGGCTTCAAAGGGAGTAATAGCACCCTCATCGGCTTTCTTATGCTTGAACATTTTGCCCAGGGTGTTCTTCATCGCATAACCGAATTTGCGAATCTGCACCGCACCGGAGCTGTAAGTCATCCAGATACCAACGATCAGGATCAACAGCAGCATCGGTACGCCCCACAGCAGATTGTTCAGTACATTATTGACGGCGGTAACGATTTCGGTGAAGCCCTGTGCCTGGCCGATAGCGACGATGCCGCCGGTAATGGACTGCCAAAATTCCTGCAAATATTGGATCATACTCAAAATCCTCCTAAAAATAAGTATAGGCGAAAGGTTTGCAAACCCACTTCGCTGCGGCCAACCGAGGCCGGGGAAAATCACATACGAAGCAGCAGTTTTGCAAATCTCGCCTGCGATATGACACTTGTAATTCTATCTATTTTTGCGTATTCCTCTTTATTTTTTCAACTTTTTACAAATTTTTTCAAATTTTTTCTAAGTTTATGCTTTTATACAAAAATAATGCGGGGTCAAATGCGCCTGACCCCGCAAAATCTTTCATTAAAATGCTAGTCATTATACAGATCGATGATCACCGCTTCGGCGCCGCAGCCGCCACTACAAGCAAAAAGACCACCCTTGCGGGTGGTCTTAAATCGCTTATTCTTCCCCTACCCACTCGGAAGCCAGATTGGCAAACATGGTGTAATCGGGGATAAAGGCCAGTTCGGCAAAGCCGATGGGGCCGTTACGGTGCTTGGCGACGATGGCTTTGACCTTGGTGCCTTCGCCCTTCATCGGTGTATCGTCCTCATCATTGCCGTCCTTATCTTTGGGTCTGTGCAGGAACAGGACTACGTCCGCGTCCTGTTCCAGGGCGCCGGATTCGCGCAGGAAGCTGAGGTTCGGCTCTTCACCGCTGCGCTCGGCCAGACGGGACAGCTGAGACAGCGCCAAAATCGGCACATCCAGCTCCTTCGCCAGCGACTTCAGCGCGCGGGAGAATTCGGCAACTTCTACCTGACGGCTTTCGGTGCGGCGGCCGCCGGGCGAAGAGAGCAGCTGGATATAATCCAGCACGATCAGATCCAGACCATGCTTTTCCGTGGCCAGCTTGCGGCATTTGCTGCGCATTTCCGATACGGTGAGCATGGCGGTATCGTCGATATACAGTTCGGCGGGAACAAAGGGAGTCAGCGCGGCGGAGAGGCGGTCGAAATCGCCGCGGCTGGCCATGCCCTTACGCACCAGGCCCTGATTGACGCGGGCTTCCGTGCAGAGCATACGCTGTACCAGCTGCTCCTTGGGCATTTCCAGCGAAAAGACGGCTACGCGCTTGCCGTGACGCAGCGCCGCATTGGCGGCAATGTTCAGTGCCATGGTGGTTTTACCGCAGGCCGGGCGGGCAGCCAGCAGCACCAGGTCGCCCTTCTGCAGGCCGGAAAGCAGCTTATCCAGATCGCGGAAGGTGGGGATGCCGGTGACGCCGTCCGAGGCTTTGATAGCAGCCATCTGGTCGAAGACGTCGCTCAAGAAATCGCGCACCGCCCACAGGCCGTCGTGGCTCTTGCGGGAAGACAGCTCGAAGATGCTGCGCTCGGCCAGCTCCATCAGCTCATCTGCCGCATAGCCGCTCTGCGCCTCGCTGGTGATGCGGTCGGCGGCGGCGATGAGGGCGCGTACCAGCGCCTTATCGGCGATGATCTTGGCATAGGCAGCCGCGGCGGAAGCGGAGGGCACAGCGCTGCTCAGGGAGGCGATATAGGGCATACCGCCGGCCTGCTCCAGCTGGCCGCTTTCGTTCAGCTTATCCACCAGCGTGACCATATCCACCGGCTCACCGGCGGCAGCCAGCTTCTGCATGGTATCAAAGATCAGGCGATGCTTTTCGCTGTAAAAATCGCGCGCGGTAATAAACTCCTGCGCCTGATACAGGGCATCGCGGCTGACCAGACAGGCGCCCAGCAGCGCCTGTTCGGCTTCGATATTCTGCGGCACCACGGCCTTGCTTTCTTCTGCCATAGCTACTTACCTTCGTTTCTGAGATACTTTTATTTGGCGGCGCCTTTTACCACAACGGTGACTTTGGCCTGCACTTTGGCGTGCAGCTTGAGGATAGCCTGATATTCGCCGACGGCCTTGATGGCTTCCGGCAGCTCGATCTTCTTCTTGTCTACCTTGAAGCCGTCCTTTTCCATCGCGGCGGCTACGTCGGTATTGGTCACGGAGCCGAACAGCTTGCCGCCTTCGCCGCTCTTGGCTACGACGGTGAAGCTCTTATCTTTCAGCTGTTTGGCCATGCGTTCGGCATCTTCCAGCGCTTTCAGCTCCTTATTGCGGGCAACGGCTTTCTGATGCTCTACGGAGTTGACATTGGCGGTAGTGGCAGACTGAGCCAGACCCTTGGGGAAAAGGAAATTCTGCGCATAACCGTCGGCAACTTCTTTGATATCGCCGCGTTTGCCCAGCGATTTTACATCCTGCAAAAGAATTACTTTCATTATATATTCCTCCTCATAGCGCGGCAGCAGAGAGCTGCCGGATTTTGGCATAATAAATGGCAATTGCCACCGAATTTATATAAATTCTGCAACAATCGCCATTTTCCCTTTATTATTCCTGCGGTTTTTCTTCTTCCGCATCTTCTGCCGCGGATACGGGGCGCTTGGCCTCATCATCCGCATCGGCATACCATTCCGGGTCGCGCCGGCGCTCTGCGGGCGGGCGGTAGCTGTAATCGGGGCGGCGCTTCGGTTCCGGCGCGGCAAACAGCGGATGCCGGGCCAGGCGGCTGCGGAAATCGAGCAGCGGATCGAAGAGGCCGATGATCAGCAGCAGGAACACGGTGAAACCGCCGGAGAGGATGAACAGCGCCGCGGTAAGGCCCTTATACAGCCCCGGCACGCGCCAGAACTTGAAGAACCACCAGGCTACGGAAGCACCGGAGATCAGCACCAGCGGGTAGATGGCATAGAGCAGGTTGCCGGCGACCAGCGACACCGTATCGTTGCCCAGGCGCACGCCCAGCGTGGAGGCGATGAGGCCGATGATGACAAACCAGACGCTGTAGGGGTGGAAATGCCAGGCGCAGAAAGCTGGCATCTTACGCACCCGGAAGCCCAGGCGGCGCAGGATATAGGTGAACAGGAAGTAGCTGGCAGCGGCCATCATCATACCGGCGGTAATGATGATGGAGGGCAGGAAGTCGGCCATCAGCTGCTTCACCTCGGCAACCGTCATACCGGCGAACAGTTCCGCCTCCGTCATACCGGCGGCAGCGCCCTGCGCGGCCATCTCGTCGATGACCACATACATCTCGGCCATCAGGTCGCTCATCGGCAGGCCGGCCATCTGCAGCGACAGCACCAGCCCCAGCAGCGTGCTGAAGGCGGAAAGGATGGTGGCGCCGAACATAGCGAGGATGGGCGATCTGTCACCACGGAAGCACCAGCCGAGGAAGAGACCGACGATACCGTAGCCCAGCACCAGATAGATGGCGGCTACCGGGCCGAGGAATAAGCCGGAGATGAGCGCGGCGGCGGCCAGAGCAGCGATGGCGGTGATATGATCGTGGCGCAGCTGCAATATGGCGATGGGCAGCGGGAAGAGCAGCGGGCCGATCATGCCCAGCAGCGGGATGTAGCCGGCCACCAGCGCCAGAATGACGGAGATAGCCACCATCATCGCCGCTTCCGTCAGCTTCTGTACCGGGGTGATGCCTTTGGCTTTATTGGCAAAGTTTTGCATATCGAAAAAACTCCTTGGGGTAATGCAGATACTATAGCGCATTTTTACTGCTTTTACCAGTATTATAGCGGAAGAATTTGAAATCTGTGTGTAGATTGGCGGTAAAAATTTAGATTTGCCAACAAATTATCGCTGCAGCACTCCCCTGCCCGGGCGAAGATTCGTCGCGAATATTGTTGCATTAGTAATATTTCTTGTGTATTATATTAACATCTGTTTAATGTAAGGAGGTGCTGCTGATGCTGCCAGATTTTCTGCTCACGGTAGCCGTTGGCCTATTGGTAGGCTCGATTTTCCGCAAGATGAAGGTACCGGGCGGGATGATGATCGGCTCGATGCTGGGCACGGCAGTACTGGGCATCGGCTTTGGCCACGCTTATATGCACCCCACCGCGCAGATAGCGGCGCAGGTCACGGCGGGCGCTTTCATCGCCTGTGGGGTCAGCCGCGAAGATCTGCGGCAGATGAAAAAGCTGGGCAAGCCGGCGCTGATCCTGACCGGCGGCTACTTCATTTTCAACTTTATCGCCGGCTATCTCCTCTTCTTCACCAGCAATATCGACTGGCTGACCGCCATGTTCTGCGCCGTCCCCGGCGGCATGGCCGATACGCCGATCATCGCCATCGATATGGGCGCCAACGGCAGCACCGTCACCATATTGCATTTCAGCCGCCTCATCTTCTGCCTCTCGCTGTTCCCGGCGATGATCGCCAAGCTGACGCCGGAAGTGCCGGAAGATCTGCCGCAGACGGAGATGAAGAAAAAGGCCGCGGCCAACAAATCCTATGTCAACTTCGCCCTCACCATGCTGGTCGCCACCGTGTTTGGCCTGCTGGGTCGCAATCTCGGCATCCCGGCGGGGGGCCTCAGCTTCTCCCTGATCGCCGTCATCATCTTCAAGCTGCTCTGTGACCGCGCCTACCTGCCCAAGTGGGTACGCATTCTGGCGCAGCTGCTGGCCGGCACCTATATCGGCAGCGCTATGAGCTACGATGATGTAGCCGGCATCACCGACCTGATTCTCCCCGTGATCCTGCTCAGCATCGCCTACACCATCGCCTGCATCGTCATCGGCAAAGCGCTGCACAAATTCTGCGGCATCCATCCGCGCATCGCTTATCTCACCACCACCCCGGCCGGCGCCAACGATATGGCGCTGATCTCTGCCGACCTGGGCGTGCACAGCGCCGATCTGGTGGTATTGCAGCTGGTGCGTATGCTGGTGGCCATCATCATCAATCCTCAGGTCATCCACCTGGTCTGGCTGCTCTTCTACGCATAAGAAAAGAGGTCGCAAAAGCGACCTCTTTTGTTTTATCTGTGCTTTTCCACTTCGGCGCGGGCCAGCTCATCGCAGCGCTCATTTTCCGGCACGCCGGCATGGCCTTTGACCTTGATCCAGCTGATCTGGTGGCGGGCGGCCTGAGCCAGCAAGCCCTGCCACAGATCCTGATTTTCCACCGGCTGCTTTTTGCTGTTCTGCCAGCCGTTTTTCTGCCAGTTATCCAGCCAATGCTGGGTGAAGGCATTGATGAGATAGGCGCTGTCGCTGTGCAGCTGCACGCGGCACGGCTCTTTGAGCGCGGAGAGTGCAGAGAGCGCGGCCTGCAGCTCCATGCGCTGATTGGTGGTGGGCGCTGCGCCGCCGGAAAGCTCGCGGCGGTGCTCACCGTACATCAGCACGCAGCCCCAGCCGCCCGGGCCGGGATTGCCGGAACAGGCGCCATCGGTATAAATGCTAACTTCTTTCACGCACAATACCCCCGGCAAAGATTTCTTGTCCTCTATCATATCACACTTCCCCGCCGCTGCCAATCGGCGCTTTGCCGCCCGGCATAAAAATTTTAGCGATAATTTGCGGCTTATTGTTTAATTCTGGCAAATAATATGATATACTGATAGATAGTCATTAAAGTGGTGTATTATGACCACCACAAAACAGCTATTTATGAGGAAGCACTATGGATAAAGAACTTAGCAAACAGACTCTGGAGCAGATGCTGCAGGATGCCGAGCAGGCCTCTGCTTTGGCCACCGCTGCTGCGGAAGAAGCCAGCCGCAGCGCCAAGCAGATCCGCGAGATGGCCGAGCAGTACCTGGCCGACCCGACGCTGGATGAAGCTATGGCCGCCCAGCTGCAGCAGCTGTGTGATGCCAGCAATATGCAGGCCGTGGAAGCCACACAGGTAGCGCTGGAGGCGCAGGCCCGTGCCGGTCAGGTGGCCGCTGCGCTGGCCGAACATACCCAGCTCTCTGCCGCCACCGCGCAGGAAGACATCAGCCGCCGCCAGCAGGAAGCGGATGAGCTGGCCGCCGAGCTGGCCGCCGCCAAAGCCGCTGCCGCCGCCGCTGCCGAAGCGCTGGAAGCCGCCCGTCTGAAGGCGCAGCAGCACCTGGCCGCCAGCCAGACCTCTGCCGCCGCCTACCAAAAGAGCGAAGAGCAGCTGAGCAGCGCTAAGGCCAAGGCCGATAACGCCAGCAAGCTGGCTGCCGCTGCCCAGACTTCTGCCGCCGCCGCCAAAGACCGCGAGGAAGAAGCCAAGAACCGCCTGGCTGCCGAGCAAGCCGCCATCGCTGCCGCGGCCGAAGAAGTGACCCGCAAACGCAACGAAGCCATCGCCAAGGCGGAAGCGGAAGCCGCCGCCAAAGCCGAGGCCGAGCGCCTCGCCGCCGAAGCAGCTGCCCAAGCGGAGGCAGAACGCCTCGCCGCCGAAAAGCTGGTGGCCGAGCAGCGCAAAAAGGCGCACAAAAAAGAAAAGCGCGGCATCGGCCACACCATCTGGACCTATGTCAAGCTGATCGTGCTGGCTGCCCTGCTGGCCGTGGTACTGCGTACCTTCGTCTTCGAGCTGACCGTAGTGGACGGCGTATCCATGCAGCCCACGCTGGAAAGCGGCAACAATGTCATCACCAGCAAGATCGCTTATCAGCTGGATGAGCCCAAGCGCGGCGATGTCATCGTCATCGATGCACCGGACCTGACCGATACCAACTATGTGAAGCGCATCATCGCCCTGCCCAATGAGCATCTGGTCATTGACGGCGGCAATGTTTACATCGACGGCGAGCTGCTGGACGAGCCCTATCTCGCCCCGGCACCATCACCGAAGGCTCTATCGATATGGTACTGCCGGCGGGCTACTACTTCCTGATGGGTGACAACCGCGAAGAGAGCCGCGACAGCCGCTACAGCAGCGTCGGCGCCATCGCCTTCGGCGATATTCAGGGCAAAGTGATCGTCATTGTTTATCCCTTCGATGATTTGGGCCTGATCAAATAAAGCCAAACAGAAAAACCCCCGACCTTAAGTCGGGGGTTTCTTATTTGCATTTAAGCTATCTTAGTAGCCCAGCTCTTCGCCGATGAGGACGATAGTGGTTTTGGTGCCGTAGGGCGGGAAGGCTGTGACGGTGTAGACGCGGCAGATGCGCTGCGGCGACTGACAATTCATGCAGGTGCCGGTCTTGACGCAGGGAGTCTGCTTGTTCAATCTGGCGGCGTTCTTCGGTGCGGCGATGGTGCGGACGCGTTCTACGGCGGCGTTGATATCAGCCACGACCTTGTTTTCGCCGGCGACGACAAATACCTGCTGCGGGCCGAAAACGGCGGTGGTGACACGGTTGCCGGTGCCGTCTACATTGTAGATGAGGCCGTCTTCGGTAAGCGCATTGGCAGAAAGGAAGTAATGCTGATGACGGAAGGGACGGCGCAGACCATCGGCGCGTTCTTCGGCGGTCTGGCCTTCACGCCAATGATTGATGACGCTGCCGCCGCGGGCGGTAATCTTGGCGGCCAGGTCCAGCTGACGCAGGGTCACAGAGCCGCCAAAGGCTACTTCTTCACCTTCGGCTACCTGTTCGGCCAGCCACTCGGCAGCTTCGGCAGCGGTTTCAAAATACTTGGTATCAAAACCCTTCTTGGCAAAAGCGGCTAAGGCACGTTCCACAGACTCTTTCATCAGCAAGCCCTCCTATTTATATATTATTTGATATGGTAGCCACGGATAACTTCACCGATACCGCTGGCGATGAAGAGAATGGAAATACCCATGATAAAAGTATCGATAGTCGGGTCATTGGGAGCAAAACCACCCTGGAAAGCACCGAGGATCCAGACAAAAGCGCCGATGACGACGCCGGCCCAGCCAACGCGGCGTTTTTTCACATTCTGGCGTTCCTGACCGATGATGTAGTATTTATCGCGGTACTTGGGAGCGTGAACATCGGTTTTATAGTTTTCGATCTCGCGGTTAAAATAAGCGCCAAGGAAGCCGCCGCCAATGCACCAGAAAGCGATAACGAACATCCCCATACCCCAGAACCAGGGATTGGTCTCTTCCAGCGGCACCGCCAGGCAGGCTGCGGCGACCAGCGGAGTAATGACAGCAGCACCCAGCAATACATTGGCCAGGGCAGTCTGCTTGATCTTGCGGAAACGGAAAGATGCTCTGATAGTATTGAAAATACCAAACAGCATCAGTACTAAAGCTGCAACTATACCAAGGTTGACAAATAAATCTTTACTCAGGCTCATTATCTACTATTCCTTTCCTTCATGGCAATATAGTACAGTTCGACAAGCTTATGCTTTTTCCTTGTAAAAGAGCTACAATAACGCTGATTTTAGCCTTCATTTGATGGATATTTTAGCCAAAGGCGGGCAAAATAGGCAAAAGCACCGCCGAAAGGTATTTGCCATGAAACTGATATCCGATCATCCTCTGCCGGCTCTGCTGCTGATGCTGGCAGCCGTGCTGCTGCTCTCCGTCTTTACCCTGCCGCTGCTCGCCGCGCCGCATACGGATGCAGATGCGGCGGAATATCCGCTGGCTGCCGCCACCTCGCTGCAGCGGGTGCTGATATATGCCGATTGCGGCCACCGCAGCAGCCGCGAAATCTCTGCCGAACCATTCCGCAGCCTGAGTGCCGAAGGCCTGCTGGCTGTCGGCTGGCAGCTGGATATGGCAGGCGGCAGCGCCAGCCTTAGCGAGCAGCTGGAAGGTCTCTGCCCCGCCTGCAGCGCCATGCTGCATTTGCGGCTGTTTCAGGGGCAGCTGTGCGTATTTGCCGGGCCGGCGGCGGCCTTCGACGGCACGGCACAGCCGCTGCTGCGCCTCTCCCTCTCCCCTGCCCAGCTGCCGCCGGAGCTGCAGGCAGAGCTGAGCCGCGGCGCTATCGAGCTTACCGATGCGGAACAATTGTATTCCGCGCTGGACTCACTTGATGAATACCGCTGAAAAGAGCCATCCTTTTTAGGATGGCTCTTTGCTTTGCTTATTCGGCCTGCCAGAAGATGACAGAAGTGTTGGCATCGGCATTTTGCAGTTGGAAGCCGCTCTCTGGCGTGAGTATCAGGCAGGTCTCCGCGCCGCCGGCGGCATGGCGGTGATTCTTGCCATCCAGCTTGTAGCTGTAAGCGCCGCAATTGGCGGCAGACTGCAGGCTGTAGCCCTTCAGCAGTATTTGCTTTGCGGCGGTATCCGCATCGGCGGCAGATTTGCCGCTGAGCACATCCAGCAGCGTGGCAGCCAGAGTGGTCTCCCCGGTGCGGTCGGCGTCACGCCACAGATGCAGCGCCGTCTGGCGGTCACCGGCCTGCCAGCGGGCCAGCAGCAGCCAGGCGCGGGCACGCGGATCGGCCACGCGCTTCTGCTCGAAGGCGATATCCGGCAGCACATCTTCGCCTAAGGCAGCCAGCGCACACAGCACCTGCGCGCGCTGCAGGTCATCGCCGCTCAAATTCTCGCGCAGGTAGTCGGCCAGCGCCACGGCATCATATACTTCGCCCATCAGCAGGGCGGCATAAACGGAAGAAAGCAGCTCGCCATCGGCAAGACCCGGCACCGCACCGCTGCTTTCCTGCAGCAGATGCCCGTTATTGCTGTGCAGTTCCAACTGCAGCTGCGGATAAGCCCGCTGCAGCTGCACGGCGGCGGCGGTAGCCTGCCAGGAAGACGCACCGCAATACTGCCACAGCTCGGCGATCGCATTGCTGCGCGCGGCAGAAGTGAGCAGTACCGCCTGCGTATGGGCATCGGCGCTGAGTCCGCTGTACTTTTCGCACAGCAGCAGCTGCCAACCGGAGGTCGTAGCGGGTTCATAAACATCATTGCGGATAGCGCGCACAGATTCGCCAAGCAGCAGGCCGTCATCGGCCTTGATGGCGGTGACCTGCAGCTGCCACTCGCCGGGCAGCAGCGCTACATCATCAATATACAGCATACCGATATCATCGGTAACACCGCTAACAAAGCATGCGCTGAAATCATTGTAGACGGCGGCATCCACCGCTACATCGGCGGCGATACCCGCATCGGCGCTATGCAGCGCACGTACCAGCACCGCCACACCGGGAACAGGAAGAGCATCTTCATCCACGGCAGCCACGGTCACGCGGCCATCTTCGTACCAGACGCTGACATCGATAGTCTGCGCCGAGGGTGCATCATAGAGCGACAACGTGGGGCTATGCAGGTAGGCGCCGTCACGCAGCACCACTTCGCCGTAAGTGGCGGGGGTGGTGGCATCCGGCGCGGTAACGGCGCTGATACCATCAGCGGCGGCACGCCAGAACAGCGTCTGGCCCAGCTTGTCCGTTTCGGCGATAAACACGCCGTCGGCATAATGCAGCGGCCAGGCGACGGGCGCTTCCGCTTCCGCATAGCCTACATTAAAGGGGGCGGCGGCCAGGCAGACGCCGCTTTGCCAGATCTGCAGCTGATATTCGCCGGGCAGCAGATTGGGCAAGACCACTTCGCCGCCAAAGACGAAGCCGTTCAGCGCGGCGTAGCTGTGATGCAGCGCATCCGCCGCATCGGCAGCTTTATCGGCAGCAAAGATATAGACGGATACGCGCGGCCATTCCAGCTGGCTGCCGTCGGCGGGGCGCACCATGCCCCAGAAGGAGAGCGTATCGTTATAGGCATAGATACTGTTATCGAGGAAGAGGCAGCGCTGATTGGCAGCGGGCGTGGGCACGGCCTGCTGCGGCTGCAGCAGTACCAGCTGCGCGCCAGCGGCGCTGATGATGTAGCTAGCCGCGCTATCCAGCACCGCCGTGCCGTCGATGGCGGCGGTGATGCTCTGCTCACCGGCGGTAACGGTAGCGGCAACAGGCAAGCCGGTCTCCGCATCATGCACCCAGACCAGCGTCTGCACAGGTGCGGCTATGGCTGCCGCCTGCAAAGCGGATACCTGAAACAGCTGCTGGCGCAGTTCGCCGCCGTATTCGCAGCACATCAGGTAGAAGCCCTGCGGCAGAGCAGGCAGCTGCAGCAGATACTCGCCGTCATCCAGCTCATCCACCTCTACTCTCGCATAATCATCCGCAAAAACGGGCGTGAGCGATGCGATATTGGTGGCATAGGCGGGGTGCTGCTGCCAAATCTGCGGCACGGCGGCGAGGCGCTCGGCTTCTGCGGCAAAGGCAGCAGCATCGGCAAAGGCGTACAGGCGCACCGCCAGCGCCGCATCGGGCGCGGTGACGGCAAACTGCAGCGGCTCGTCGGGCGCAAACAGCGCATCACCCGCCTGCAGCTGCCAAGAGGCACGCTGCGCGGTGGCAAAGGTGGTGCTGATATCGGCGCCGAGCTTGGCATTGCTGCCCTGCAGCGGCAGGCCGGCCTGCAGGGTGCAGGTATATACCGTATCCGGGGCAAGCTCCCCGGCGGGAGTGAAAATGAGCTGCGTACCGCTCTGACGGAAGCTGCCCTCTACGGCGGGAGTGATGCTGAAGTATTCGGCAGCCTGCTCCAGATCGAGCGGCAGGTCGTGGTTCAGCGTGAAGACGATCTCCGCATCCGCAGCTACGGCATCGCTGCCGTCGGCGGGGCTTATCGCATTTACTTTGATATCGGCGGTCGTCTGCACCGCCCACTGCACCACACCGCGGTCGGTGGGCAGGCTGAAGGTGTAGACGGTATTTTCCGCCAGCAGCTGATTGGGTACCAGCTGCACCTCTTTATTGCTGTTGCCCTGATGATAGTTGAGCTCGATCTGCGGCTCTACCTGCAGCACTTTTCGCATACTGCCGGCGCTGACGCGGCTATCGAAGCGCACCACGAAGGAAGAGTGGATATCTACCCCGGCAGTATCTTCCACCGTAGCGGAAAACTCTGCCGCAGCAGCCTCTTCATAGCTGATGCTGCCGTTATTCATCAACAGAGCGACTGCCAATACGACCAGCAGCAATGCCGCCAGCCCCAGCAGCCAATATGTCCATTTACGCATGGCAAATTACCTTCTTAAATGCTTAGTCGAGATCGCGGCGCTTCAGCGCGGCGGCAATAAAGGCACACAGCAGGCGATGCGGCTGCTGCGGCTGGCTGTTGAATTCCGGATGGAACTGCAGCGCCACATACCAGGGATGACTGGGCAGCTCGATAATAGCGGCGATATCGCGGCTATGCGTAGTACCGGTAACGCGCAGGCCCGCTTCGGAAAAGGATTCGCGGAAGTCGTTGTTCATGCGGTACAGGTAGCGGAAGCGTTCACGCGCATCCGGCTTGCCATAGGCGGCAGCGGCGCGGCTGCCGGGGGTGATGGCGATATTCTGGCAGCCTAAGGAAAGGTGGCGGCCGGCATGGAATTCTTCGGTGACCTGCATCACCGGGTAGACGCAATGACCGCTGTCTTCACCGCGCACGGCGGCGCCCTTCATCCCCAGCACATTGCGGGCGTATTCGATGACTACCGCAGCAGTACCGGCGCCCAGCGCCAGCAGCGGCACGGCATGCAGGCGGGCATAGTTGGCAGCGGCGATCTCGCTGTCCGGGTCGAGCTGCTCTTCGCCGGCGATGAGGATGCAGTCGGCATCGGCCAGCAGATCTACGCCCTCGTCACCCAGCAGGTCGCCAGCATCTACCTGCAGCAGCTCCAGGCGGCAGCCATTAGCCAGCGCGGCATGACGCAGCGCTTCCTGCACGCTGATGTAGAGCGCGCTGTGATGCAGGCGGCGGCCCACCAGCGCCACGGTGATCCTATCGCGGGCATTGTCTATGGCCTCCAGCAGCTCCAGCCATTCGCTGAGGCGCGGCTCGCGCGTATCCAGCTCCAGCTGGCGGCAGAGCAGATTATCCATACGCTGATTGTTCAGCGCCGTAGGCAGAGTGAGCGTGACGTCTTTGGCCACGTAGATAATAGCCTCGGTGGGCAGATCGCACAGGATGGCGATGCGCTCTTTCAGCTGGGCAGAAAGCGGCGTCTTGCTGCGGCAGACCAGCATATCGATGCGGATGCCCTGCGCCTGCAGGCTCTGCCAGGCCAGGCGTACCGCGCCCAGACGGGCGGCGTCGCTGCCTTCCGGCAGGGTGATGATGTGGATGGCGGTGCTGTTGTGATCGCCCATCTCATAGCGCAGACGCTGGATGGCGCGCTGCACCAGACGGGACGAGAGATCTTCCGGGCAGCCGCCGATATCGATGAGCATGGCATCGGCCTGGCTCTTGCCGCTGGCGGCGATTATGCTGCCGGCGATGAATTCGCTCATCGTGTCTTCGAAGCCAACCAGCGGGATATCGCGGTCGGTACGCTTTTCCACTTCCAGCAGGTCGCTGAGCAGCGAGCCGAAGGTGACGCATTGGGCAGAGCTGGTGGTAAGGCCGCCCAGGCGCTCATAGGTGCCAAAGACAAAGGGCGCGGCACCGCCATCGGCGCAGACATAATGCTCGCCGCAGTCGCGGCCGTCCATCAGCGTCAGGTTGACATTGCAGGCGGGGTCGAGGCGCAGCAGCTCCGCTTTCAGGGCGCGGGCTTTGAGCAGGCGAGCCACCGAAGCGATGATCGGCGCACGCTCGGCATCGGCCGTGCAGGAACCGCCGCTGACGAAAATATATTTGCACTTTACGACAAAGTCATCCATAAGGGAAACTCCTTTCGACAAGTCGTGATTTGGATACAATCAATCAGTTTATTATACTGCATTTTTCGTCAAGTAGCAAGTTTTTTGCCGCTTGGCCAGCGCAAACAAAAAACTCCGCCTTGTAGCGGAGTTTGATGCACATTATTCGAAGATGCGGAAGCCGTCTGCCGCGTCGAAAGTGAGCATGAACTGCGCGGGCAGCTGCTGCCAATCGGCCAGCACGTCTTTATTATCGGCATTACCCTTGTTATCGGCATTATCCGGCTTATCGCCGCCGCATGCGGTGAGCGCCAGACTCAGCAGCAGAACCAGCAGCAGCGCCATCAGTTTCTTTTGCATCTTAGTTCCTCCTGTAAGGAATATTCACCGCATCATTATATCACAGGCAAAAGTAATGCCAGACAATTATCATATATCTGCATAATTTTCCCTTTTCATTTGCCGCTTTTCATATTATAATATATAAGTTGGATTATGCCATCACGACCACACGAAATGAGGTAAAGCTTATGGAGATCATTTCTCAGCAGGATATTGATTATATCGCCAAATTGGCCAAGCTGGAAATTGCCGAAGATGAGCGCGAAAGCTGCCGCGAAAAGCTGGAAGCTATCTTTGGCTATATGCAGCAGCTGCGCCAGATCGATACCGAAGGCGTACCGATCACCACCCATGTACTCGATCTGCAGAATGTATTCCGCGAAGATATTCCCGGCGAAACTCTGCCCACGGAAGCCGCGCTCAGCAATGCGCCGGAAAGCGAAGGCCCCTACTTCAAGGTGCCGCGCATTATGGATAAATAAGAAAGGAGCCGCACTTAAATGGATATCACCCGCCTGACTATCAGCGAACTGGCAGCAGGGCTCGCAGACGGCTCCCTGACTTCCACCGCTATCACCACCGCTTATCTGGACCGCATCGCCGCGGTAGATGAGCAGGTAAACGCTTATATCTGCGTC